>JANOAW010000001.1:0-3694 GCA_031411355.1 Hyphomicrobiaceae bacterium
GCCAAACCGCGGCCCGCCCGTCGCGTCAATGTCGACCACGCGCGACACACCGAGAACGCGCAAAGGATCACAACGCATGACTGGCGCTGCGGCGGTTGGCGGCGTTGGCCGGACTTGACGCGGGGCCTGAGCATGGCTCGGCGCGCCGAGCGTCATCGCACACAGCCCGGTCACACACAGTGCGGCCGCAAGCAGTGCCGGTCGGTGGCTCGACGGTTTCAGGCCCCCGGTCATGTCGTCCCCATGTTTCGATGCGTGCGTCACGCTTGTCTCGATGCGTGCGTCACGCTTGGCGCTTGCATCGCATTTGACTGTGGCATGACAGTGCCCTTGCCATGCTTCGACCGTCGTGACGATGCTGTGGTGGCACCACTTTGGGAAAAATGCGCACATGCGAGGCGTACTGTCGGTTTCTATTGCACTGGCCCTGTCGACGACTGTGGCGCAAGCGCAACAGTTGCCGGAGGTCACCTGTCGCGACCTCGCGGCGGCGGGTGCGGTCACCTCGTGCCTCGCCTCGGCGTATGCGCAACTCGATTTTGAATTGAACACACTCTACAAGGGCGGCTTCGCGATCATCGACCAAGCCGCGCTGCCATCGCATTTGTCCCGCGACTGGAAACGCGCTTACCAGGACACGCAGCGAAAATGGATCGCGTTTCGCGAGGCCGACTGCGGGCCTCCGATCGCCTACGAAACATCTGGCGAGGCCGGGGCCGCCCAAATAAGTTGCAAGATTTTGCGTACGCGCGAGCGGTTGGAAGAGCTTAAGCGGCGGTATTCACGTAAATAGCGAGACCGAACGTCGTTAGCATTGAAAGAATGTTAGTTTCATCCAGCTACGGTTCGCGTGCGCTTCGGCGCCGGGGGCCACATGTTCGATCTACCACGCTCGCATTCGATCTCGGCCATCGCGCGGCGCCTGCGCGCGAGATTTCGCGTGGGAAGCGGCCGGCTGTCACGACGCTTTGGCCGGCGTCTCGAGGCAAAGGTGTCTCGGCGAACCGACGAAATTTTGCTCCGGCAGCGCAAACTGGGCGAACTCATGCGCTCGACCCGCTTTCAGAATGGGACACTGGACGCCGCTTTCGCAGCTCTCAGTGAAGCCGCGACCGACATCCTCGACGTTGACCGGTGCGGCATCTACGTCCCGGTCGAGGGTGCCTCACACTTCGACGTGATCGACGTCTACGACCGACGGGTGCGCCAGCATACAGGCCGCTTTTCGCGCCCCGCCAATTTCTTCGTGTCGGGTGTCAAGCTGCTCGAAGACGGTGATGTCGCGTGCATCTCCGACGTGCAAACATCAAACGAAGTCGATGCGCCGTGTCGCGACTACTATCGGGATCTTGATATCGGTGCCGCCATGGACGCGCCGATCTTCATCGACGGGCGCCATGCCGGGGTACTGTGTTTCCGCAAGGCCGGTGGAGCGCACGACTGGAGCGCGGACGAACGGTTGGCCGCAGGAGCACTCGCGACACTCGCGGCTCTCGTCTTGCAACGCACGGAACGCAATCGAGCGGAATTGTCGGTTGCCGCAGGCACTCATCGCCTTGCACACCAACAGGCCGTCCTGACCGAGATGGCGCGCAATGTCGTCGCGCCGTCGGCCGATCTCGAATCCGTATTGAGACAGATGTTGAGCACGCTGACCGACGTCACGCATTGCCAAAGCGGTGGCATCTGGATTTTGGCGGAGGATCGACTGTCGTTCTCTTATGCGGAGAAGTTTGTGGCCGCGACCGGCAATATCGAGTCGGCACACGCGCGCGATGCGTTCAATCTGAAATCCTTGGTCTTGCATGCCGACGTCGTAGGACCGGTATCCATTCCCGACGTGCGAATGCATCCGTTGTTGGCTGCGCATTATGCGGATGTCCTGGCGCCGATCGGCGTGATCGCGCTGTTGCGTGCGCCGATCGTGATCGACGGCGGATTGATCGGTTTCGTCAGTTGCGCCGGATCGGAGCCGACCGAGTGGACCATGGAGCAATTGCTGTTCGTCTCGGGCGTCGCCAACATGACGGCGCTCGCGATCGAAAGACATCAGCGACGGCGTGCCGAAAGTCAGATAACCGCCAATGCCGAAGCGCTGTCGCGCCAACAGACCGTCCTCAACGAGTTGTTGCACTCCGAGAGCTTCCGCAACGGCTCGCTGTCGGCTGCCATGCGCAAGCTGTCGCGAACGTTCGCCCACGAGGCCGGTATCGATCGGGTCTCTATTACGGTGCGCGCGCCCGAGTCGACGAAGATCGACTACGCGGAAACTTACGTCGCCGACAAAAACGCGTACGTGACGCCGTTCGAGGGCAACGGCTTTCATCCGCAGCGACTGCTCGACGCGGCGCGTCCGGGCGTTTCCATCGTCGCCGACGATGTCGAGACTCACCCCCACACGCGCGCCTATGTCGACGATCTCATGCGGCCGATCGACGTCAGATCGTTTCTGCAGATGCCGATCGAAGTCGGCGGCGTCGTGGTCGGAATCATCAATGCGTCGATGTGCAACCGAGCGGTGACGTGGTCGGGCAATCAAAAGATGTTCGCAACCGCCATCGGCAATCTCGCGGCCCTGACCATCGAACGCAATCAGCGACAGCGGTTCCAGCGCGCCGTCGCCTCAGTGGCGGCTCGCCTCGAAGTGCAGCAATCCGCGATCAACGACTTCATGAGCGACGAAGGCTGGCGGCGCGGCGGCCTGACCGATGCGGTGCGCAAGTTGTCCAAAATGGCATCCGAGACGCTTGGTGTCGAACGCATCGGCATCTGGATGATGGGCCGGGATCGTGCGTCGATCGCGGCGCTCGATATCTATGATCAGCGAACAGGCGTGCACTCCGATGGTGCCACGCTGACGGCCGCCCAGCATCCCATGTACTTCGCGACCTTGCTGCGGGATGGCGTCGTATCGAGCGACGATGTCATGTCGGATGCGCGGCTGATTTCGCTGCGCACGAGTTATTTTCCCGAGGTCGACGTGCGTTCGATGCTCGACATGCCGATCCTGATGGACGGTGCCGTGGTGGGCGTGGTGTGCGCCGAAAAATGTTTAGCGCCGATCGCGTGGTCGGAAGAACATCGGCTGTTCCTGTCGGCGGTCGCAAGTCTCGTCGCGCTGGTCATCGAGCGACTGGATCGCCAGCGCGCCGACGATGAGATCAGCGCTGGTGCGCGACGCCTGGCGCACATGCTCGAAACATTCAGTTCGCTGATGCGGTCAGACGTCGTGCGTCTCGGCAGTCTGCAAGAGACGATGCGCGAGCTGTCGCGCACGCTGTGCCAGGAAATCGAGGCGGATCGTTCGGCTGTGCTGCTGGTCGAAAGCCGTGGCAACGCCGTCGTCAGTGCCGAGTCGTACGTGCGTGCCAGCGGGCGGCACGAGCCGCCGCTGTTTCCGCCGGGTCGCAGCTGGCCGGAAATCAGTGCCCACATCGACCTCGCGTCGAGCCTTGCGATCGAGGATGTCGAGACGCATGCGGATTTCATGGCCAATGAGAAAGCACTGGTCGAGTCGCAGGATCTCGGTTCGCTTCTGCAACTGCCGATTATCATCGACGGCGTCGTCACCGGCGCCATTCGCGCCTCGACCATCGGCCGCAAGGTCGCGTGGTCGGCTGAGGCACGCCTGTTTGCGACCGCGATCGCGCAATTGGCCTCCCTCGCGGTCGAGCGAAACACCCGCCAGCGCGTC
>JANOAW010000002.1:0-2264 GCA_031411355.1 Hyphomicrobiaceae bacterium
TCCGCACACGTTGTCGACGCCGTCGGGCGCAGTTATAGTTGCAGCAATTCGACATCGAGCCAGAGGTCCACGTGACAGCGATACGATTGGGCACACGAGGTTCGCCGCTCGCACTTGTCCAGGCCCGCCACGTCCGTGCAGGGTTGGCCGCAGCGCACGATCTGCCCGAAAGCGCGATCGAAATCGTGACGTTCAAGACCTCGGGCGATCGCATTCAGGATCGACCGTTGGCGGACATCGGCGGCAAAGGCTTGTTCACCAAGGAACTCGACGACGCGCTGCTCGCAAACCGGATCGATCTGGCAGTGCATTCCATGAAGGACGTGGCGACGCGCTTGCCCAATGGTCTCGCCTTGACGACGATCTTGCTCCGCGAAGATCCGCGCGACGCATTCGTGAGTCAGGTGGTGCCGGCATTCATGCAGCTGCCCCACGGCGCGGTGCTCGGCACGTCGTCCATCCGCCGGCAGGCGCAGGCTCTCAATCGGCGTCCCGATCTGCACATTGTCGGCTTTCGCGGCAACGTCGAGACGCGGCTCGCTAAGTTGGCAGCGGGCGTCGCGGTTGCGACATTCCTGGCCGTCGCCGGCTTGAAGCGCCTCGGCCTTGCCGACACGATCACGGCGGCAATTGAGCCCGACGAGATGTTGCCGGCCGTTGCACAAGGCGCCATCGGCATCAACGTGCGCGCCGCCGATGTGCGCACCACGCATCTGCTCGCAGCTCTCGACCATCAGGCAAGCCACGTCGCCGTTGCCTGCGAGCGCGCCTTTCTGGCCCGCCTCGACGGCTCCTGCCGAACGCCGATCGCCGGCTATGCGCGTCTCGACGACGCTGGTCATTTGATTTTCGATGGCGAGGTGGTGGCGCCGGACGGCAGCGCACGGCACATCGCGCGCCGCCGGGGCTCCGTCAGCGCCGCACTGCGCCTCGGCGAAGATGCAGCCGACGAAATACTCGCCACCGCCGGTCCCCGCTTCTGGACGTGACCCCGGCCCTGGCATTGCGAGTGTTTCTTTGCCAAGAGCGATGCGAACCCCAATGCCGCCACATCGCCACATCATCGTTCGCGCCCATCACCGTTCGCAGACGTCGACACCAACGAGACCATCAAACACATGCGCAAAACTCTTCTCGCCGCAGTCTTGGCACTGGCATCCATTTCACTGGCATCCATTGTCACGACGAGCGCGTCAGCCCAATCGCCGGCGCCCAAGCTGGAGCCAGCCAACACTCTTGTCATCGAGCTGAAGACCGGCCGCGTCGTCGTACAGCTGCGGCCCGATCTCGCCCCCAAGCACGTCGAACGCGTCAAGCAACTCGCCAAGGAAGGCTTCTACAACGGCTTGAAGTTCCACCGCGTCATCAACGGTTTCATGGCCCAGACCGGAGATCCCAAAGGTAACGGCACAGGCGGCTCGAAGTATCCCGAAATCAAAGCCGAGTTCACGCCCGAGCCCTATCGGCGCGGCACGGTCGGCGCAGCGCGCAGCGCCAGCCCGGACAGCGCCAACAGCCAGTTTTTCATCTGCTTCAACGATATGGGCTGTCGCTCCTTGACCGGTCAGTACACCATCTGGGGACAGGTGGTCGAAGGCATGGACCACGTCGACCAGATCACGCGCGGTGAACCGCCCGCCACGCCAGACACGATGCTCAAAGTGTTCGTACAAGGCTGAATGGGCAGATCCGACGAGAGCCGACCATGCGTGCCTACGACATCGCGACCTTGAAATCCCGGCTCGGTCCGATCAAGCATGAGGACAATCCGGCCCTCGTGCAGATGAAGTCACGCGACTTCTATTGGTACTCGCCGGTCTTGAAACGGCAGCTCGACGCGGTGACAGCGGATCTCGTCGTGTCACCGCGCAACGAGGCCGAGGTGATCGAAACGTTGCGTGCCTGTTTTGCGCTCGATATCCCCGTGACACCACGAGGCACCGGCACCGGCAACTATGGTCAGGCGATGCCGTTGTCGGGTGGCGTCGTGCTCGACCTGTC
The DNA here is from genome assembly GCA_031411355.1 of Hyphomicrobiaceae bacterium. Taxonomy (GTDB): domain Bacteria; phylum Pseudomonadota; class Alphaproteobacteria; order Rhizobiales; family Hyphomicrobiaceae; genus JABFRJ01. The sequence goes on from JANOAW010000002.1 coordinate 2,002, forward strand.
GGCGATGAACACAGTCGTGGCGGTCGGCAAAGGTCGCGTCGTGACGGAACCGGGTGCCGTCCTCTCCGACATCGACGTCGAGACGAGACGCCACTCCGACCAGGAACTGCGGCTGCATCCGTCGACCTACAGAACCGCGTCCCTCGGCGGCTTCATCGCCGGCGGCTCGGGTGGCGTCGGGTCGATCAAATGGGGCGGGTTGCGCGACTACGGCAATATCATCAGCCTGAAGGTCGTGACCATGGAAGCGAGCCCGCGCGTGC
>JANOAW010000003.1:0-16021 GCA_031411355.1 Hyphomicrobiaceae bacterium
GTACGCCTTCAAACCGGCCGCAAAATTGCTGCAAGCCAAAGACGGCCAGAAGGTACGCCTGACCGAGAAGGAAACGTCGATCCTGAAATATCTCTACCGGGCCGGCGAAAAGGTCGTCACGCGCGAAGTGCTGTTGGCCGAAGTCTGGGGCTACAATGCCGGCGTGACCACGCACACGCTCGAAACGCACATCTATCGGTTGCGCCAGAAAATCGAACTCGATCCGGCCAAAGCTGAACTTCTTGTGACCGAAGCGGGCGGATATAAATTGGTGCCCTGAGCATCTCAGCCGTCGACACCAGCCTCGAATGCGGCGGTCGGAAAATCCGTCAACAGGTCGCCCTCTGCCGTTGATCCGCCAAGACATCGGCGAGCGTCGTCTCAAAGGCACGCTGCGGTGACCAGCCGAGCGCAGCCTTCGCCGCTCCCGCGTCACCGACGTAGTGGGGAATGTCGCCCATGCGCAGACGCGTCGGATCGGTTTCAACCCTGATCTGCGTCCGACTGAGCCGCAACAGCTGGTCGAGCACACTCTCTATCCGGCGCGGCTGGCCGGAGGCGATATTGAGCACGGCGCCACTCACGAGCCTGTCCGATCGCTGAATGGCCGCGAGGTAGGCATCGACGACGTCGCCGACATCAAGGAAATCACGCTCTGCCGAGAGATCACCAACACGGATGACCGGCGGCGCAGCTCCCGTTTCGATGCGGGCGATTTGAGCCGCAAACGAGGGCACGACAAAGTCTTCGGACTGACCCGCGCCCGTATGGTTGAACGGCCGGAATCGGATCGTCCTCAAGCCGCCCCCGACCATGGCGCCAAGACCGAGATCGGCAGCAGCCTTGGTCGCAGCGTAGGCGTTAGCCGGTGCCAACAGCGCCGCCTCGTCCAGTGCTTTCCCCGATCGCGCGGTCGAACCGTAGACCAGGCCGGAACTTGCAAACATCAGCCAGCAGTCGGGCGCTTCGGACAAGACGGCATGTGCGAGGCCGATGGTGGCGGTCACGTTGACGTGCCAGATGCCGCGCGCATCGCTGCTGCCCGGCACTGGCGACGAGATGCCCGCGAGGTGCAGGATATGTGTCGGGCGATACACGCGAATGGCGGAACGCGTTGCGTCGAGATCTTCGATGTCGAGGGCGACGAAGCAGGTGCCGTCGGCATCGTCGACGCGAGTCCGCGCGGTCGGCCGAACGTCGATGTGCTCGATCCGACGCGCGGCCTTGACCATGTGCCGACCAACGAACCCATTGGCACCCGTGATCAACAAGCGGATGGCGGACATGAACGGCCCTTAAAGATGCGCGCCGACTTTGTGTCGCTTGATGTCCGCATCGACCATTTCGGCCGCAAGACCTTCCAGCGAAACCTTGGGAACCCAGCCGAGATGCTTCTTGGCCTTGGCCGGATCGCCATGCAGCACATCGACCTCAGCCGGCCGCAGAAAACGCGGATCGATGACGACGTGGTTGTCCATTTTCAAGCCCACGTGCGCGAACGCCAGTTCGCAGAAGCGGCGCACGCTTTCGGTGCGACCCGTTGCGACCACGTAGTCGTCGGGCTTGTCCTGCTGCAACATCAGCCACATGGCCTCGACATAATCGCGCGCATGCCCCCAATCGCGCTTGGCGTCGAGATTGCCGAGCGCCAGTTTTTCGGCCTTACCGAGCTTGATGCGCGCGACACCGTCGGTAATTTTGCGCGTCACGAATTCGATGCCGCGCAGCGGACTTTCGTGATTGAACAGTATGCCGCTCGAGGCGTGCATGCCGAAGCTTTCACGATAGTTCACCGTCATCCAATGGCCGTACAGCTTGGCCGCCGCATAGGGCGAGCGCGGATAGAACGGCGTCTTTTCGGACTGGATCGGATGCTGGATCAAGCCATACATTTCCGACGACGACGCCTGGTAGAAACGCGCGTCCGGCGCGCTCATGCGCACGGCCTCGAGCAGATTGGTGACGCCGATGGCCGTGACGTTGCCGGTCAAAATAGGCTGTTGCCACGATGACTTGACGAACGACTGCGCCGCCAGATTGAACACCTCGACCGGTTTCACTTCAGCGACGACGCGAATGAGGCTCGACAGATCCGTGAGGTTGCCGTCGTGCAGCGTTACTTTGTCGGCGATGCCGAGCCATTGCAGCCGCGAATTGATCACATCGGCCGATGCGCTGCGACGAACCAGGCCGTGCACCTCGTAACCCTTCGACAGCAGCAGCTCCGAAAGATAAGCACCATCTTGACCGGTGATGCCCGTGACGAGCGCGCGCTTTTTATTGGATGTCACCTGGAAATTCCCCAAAGTCGCGAATGAAACGTCGCACGCATCTAGACGATGCAAACCGCCAGTTGTGCCTTCAACTGATCGACTTCGCTGCCTTGTACTTGAGGAGGTTCACGCGCTCAAGCGCCCCTGTTGATAACTGTTTGGGGCAGCAATCGGGCACGAAAAAGCCCGCAGTCATTGGGGGGAATGAACTGCGGGCAACCCGTGGGGCGTATCAGGGGGATGGGACGCGCCACGATCTGGTATATCGACTAAAGACCATTTGACAGATGAATGCAAGAGGAGATTCGAAATCGAATCGCCACTTGAATGTGCATTCAGGATACGCTGCATCGCGCCTCGTCATTGCATTCCATGCTATGGCGCAATGCAGCGATTGCGGAGTTTCAAGCATGGTCCCGTCTGAACATGTTCTCATCGTCGTCGACGTCCAGAACGATTTCTGTGCAGGCGGCACGCTCGAGGTGCCGGCAGGCGGCGAGGTCGTGCCGGTCATCAACCGTCTAGCCCGCACATTCGAAACGGTTGTAATCACTCAAGATTGGCATCCCCTCGGGCACATCTCGTTCGCCTCGTCTCATGCCGGGCGCAAACCGTTCGACGTGATCGAGCTGCCATACGGCTCGCAAGTTCTGTGGCCGGATCACTGTGTCCAGGGCACGGAGGGCGCGGCCTTGCATTCGGGCCTGTCAATTCCACACGCACAATTGATCGTGCGCAAAGGCTTTCGCCCGACCATCGATAGTTATTCAGCGTTTCTCGAGGCTGATCGCCGATCGCCGACGGGCTTGGCCGGTTACATCACCGAGCGCGGCATCACGCAGGCGACGGTCGTTGGGCTGGCAACCGACTACTGCGTGACCTGGACAGCGCTCGATGCGCGCGCTGCCGGATTGGACGTGACGGTCATTGATGCCGCCTGCCGCGCCATCGACGCCGGCGGATCTCTGGCCAAGGCGCATGCCGCGCTGGCGGAGGCGGGTGTAAGGCGCCAATGACACTCTTGGAACAAGCGTCTTGATATCGGCGCATTCGTGCCGAACCACTCAGGTGCCGATCACGTCGTGTGCTGCTCGTCGATTGCCGGATTTCGCGCCCGCCGGGCGCGCACAGACTTCGCGTTGACATCGCAGTGACATGGAGTGATTCTCTCGATGCGAACTCAATGGTCGAAAGTGCGAACCTCATGACCGTTTTTGACTTGTCGAAGAGATCCAGCGCTGGTCTCGCGCGCCGTGTCGCAGTCGCGACTTTCGGCGTGGTGTCCGTGCTCGCCGTCGTCGAGGTCGATGCGGCGCTGTCGCCGGCCACAGCGCAGGTGCGTGGCGGTCCGCAATCCTTGTCGCCGCTGGCTGAAAAATTGATCGAAGCCGTCGTCAATATCTCGACCTCTCAAACCGTCAAAGGCTCCGATGGCGTGCCGTTGCCGCGCGTGCCCAAAGGCTCGCCGTTCGAGGAGTTTTTCGACGACTTCTTTTCCAAACGCGGCGGTGGCAAGGGCGGACAGGACCGCAAGGTCGCCTCGCTCGGTTCCGGGTTCGTCATCGATGCCGACGAGGGCCTCATCGTCACCAACAATCACGTTATCGAGGGCGCAGACGAGATCATCGCCAATTTCCACGATGGCTCGAAGTTGAAGATCGAAAAGGTGCTCGGCATCGACAAAAAGATGGACCTCGCCCTGTTGAAGGTGACGCCGGGCCGCAAGAAACTCGTGGCCGTGAAATTCGGCAGCTCAGCCGACATGAAGCTCGGCGACTGGGTGATGGCGATCGGCAATCCGTTCGGCCTCGGCGGCTCGGTTTCGGTCGGCATCGTCTCATCCAAGGAGCGTGACATCGGCTCAGGTCCTTACGACGATTTCATCCAGACCGATGCCGCCATCAACAAAGGCAACTCGGGCGGCCCGCTGTTCAACATGAGCGGCGACGTGATCGGCGTGAATACGGCCATCATCTCCCCGAGCGGAGGCTCGATCGGTATCGGCTTCTCCGTGCCCTCCGATAGTGCGACGGTCATCGTCGACCAATTGCGCCGCTTCGGTGAAACGCGTCGCGGCTGGCTCGGTGTCAAGATCCGCTCCGTCTCGGACGATGTCGCAGAAACCATCGGCACGACCGAGAAATCCGGCGCACTCGTCGAAAGCGTCACGCCCGATGGCCCGTCCGCCAAAGCCGGCATCAAGGAAGGCGATATCATTGTCCGCTTCGACGGCAAGGACGTCCCGACCAACCGCGCCTTGCCCAAAGCCGTCGCCCGTACGACCCAGGGGCGCGAGGTCGACATCGAGATCATTCGCCAAGGCAAGCGCCAGGTGCTGAAGATCGTTATCGGCCGTCTGCAGGAGGATGACGACAAAAAGCCGGCGGCTGCGTCCAAGCCCGGCCAAACCCCGCCTGGTCAAACGCCACCGGATTCCAAAAAAGGCGCAACGCCGCCAGTCACACCAGGCGACGCCGTCAACCAGCTGTCGCTGTCGCTGCCAGGATTGAAACTCAGCCCGCTCGATGATGCATTGCGCAAGCAATACGGCATTGATGGCAAGGTAAAGGGTATACTGGTCACCGAGGCCGATCCGACCAGTGCAGCCGGCCAGAAGGGCGTCAAGGCCGGTGACGTGATCGTCGAGGTTGCGCAAGACCCAGCCAATTCGCTCGATGATATCGTCAAAAGCATCGACAAGGTAAAAAAAGCCGGTCGCAAAGCCGTTCTGATGCGCATCGAAAACGCTAAAGGCGAATTGCGCTTCGAAGCTGTGCAGTTGCCGTGATACAGGGTGTGCAGTTCGGTCGACGTGTGCCACGTGCACACGCCGCACCGGTTCGTCCGCACACCTCGGGAGACAGCTTTGTCCGCCGGAAATCACAGTCTGTTCGAAACCATCACCGACAACCTCGCGCCCGTTCACAGCGATGGCTATAAATTTCTCGTGCCGGCGGCGATCGTGGGTGTCGTCTTGTGGATGTTGTTGCCATCGTGGGCCAACCTGCTCGCCTACATCGCCCTCGGACTGGCGGTCTACATCGCCTATTTCTTCCGCGACCCGCCACGCGTGACCCCGTTGCGTGACGGGCTCGTCGTGTCGCCCGCCGACGGACGCATATCGTCGATCGATCGCATCCGCCCTCCGGCGGAGTTGGCCCTTGGGCAGGACGAACGCCTGCGCATCTCCATCTTTCTATCGGTCTTCGATGTGCACATCCAACGCGCGCCGGTGGCTGGACGCATCTCGCGCTCGATCTACGTTCCAGGCAAATTTCTCAATGCCGCCCTCGACAAGGCGAGCGAGGAAAATGAACGCCGGTCGATCGTGATCGCGACGCCGCTCGGTGGCGACATCGCCGTTGTTCAGATCGCCGGGCTGATCGCGCGCCGGATCGTGACATTCGTCAAGGACGGTGATCAACTCGGCATCGGGGAGCGCTTCGGCCTCATTCGTTTCGGCAGTCGGGTCGACATTTACCTGCCGCCCGGCAAGGATTGCCTCGTTGCTGTCGGTCAGCGGGCGGTCGGCGGCGAAACCGTCTTCGCCGATCTCAAATCGACGGAATCGGAACGCGAGGCACGCCGGGCGTGACGATCTGGGTCCGCGCTGCGGCGTGGGCCCGAAAAGCTTACCCGAACCGCGGCAGTAGATGACAGGTCGCCCGATGGAAAATGACGCGAACGACGGCCTCGATGACCGCCCGCGGCGGACCCTGTTTCGGCACAGTCGCATTCCGGTCAAGGCGTTGCTGCCGAATTTCTTCACGCTGCTGAGCCTGTGCGCCGGCTTGACGGCCATCCGCATGGCCATCGAGCAGAAATTCGATGCAGCACTCCTGCTCATTGTCGCGGCCGCCCTCATCGACGGCATCGACGGTCGGTTGGCGCGTGCCCTCAAAGTTCAATCCCGCTTCGGCGCCGAACTCGACAGTCTCGCCGACACGGTCAACTTCGGCGTGGCGCCCGCCCACATCCTTAATGTCAGGGGTTTCGGCACCCTGCAGGCGTTCGGCTGGGTCGCCTCCATGGTCTTCGCCTGTTGCATGGGTCTGCGTCTGGCACGCTTCAATGCTGCCCTCGACGTCGAGAAGCCCAAATGGATGTCGAATTATTTTACCGGCATTCCCGCGCCCGCCGGAGCCATGACCGTTCTGTTGCCGCTATACCTCAACGGAACCGGCCTCGTGCGGGTACAGGACTATCCGTTGGCCATCGCCCTGTTCACGCTCGCCATCGCTTTCTTGCTTGTGTCGACGATACCTACCTGGTCGGGCAAGCTGCTCGGGGAACGCATTTCGCGCGACTATGTGTTGCCGATATTCGCCAGCGTCGCCCTCGTTCTCGGCCTGCTCTGGAGCTACCCGTTCCAGACCGCCAGTGTGTTGACGATGATTTACCTGGCCCTCGTGCCACTCAGCTATCATCGCTATCGCACCAAGCTGTCGATGGAAAAGCCTGTCGTCTACGCCGCACCGGCGGTCGCCATCGATCGGGACCGCACATCCGAGGCGTCTATGCCACCGGGCGAAACGAAGCATTGAAACCGACGACAAGCACCGGCATGAGTTGAATTTCGGTGTCGGTGATAGGGCATTTCATGTCTGCTGTGGACGACGGGCGCGGTTTCGCGCGGACAGATCCACGCTGGCGTCAGTGGGCGGCGATCGCGACCACGTGTGCAATCCTTTTCTACGTCGCAAACCCGTTGGCGGCCGCGTTGATCCTGATCTTGGTCGCCGGCGTTGCCTATGTGCTCGCGCCGACGCGTGAACAGCTGGCATGGTCGACCGTCGCCTTTCCAGTCGCCTTCGTCGTCTGGATGCTCGTATCGGTGCTATGGACGCCCGACAAACGACCAGCCCTCGCAGCCGTCGCGCTGTATGTCATCGTCATTCCCACGACTTTGATTGCCCTCGCCTGCGCAGCCCACATTCCAGATGTTCTTCGACGTGCCGTTGCCATCGCCTTCACGGTCGCGGTCGCGGTCGCCGTCTGGGTGTCTTTGGAAGAAACGCTGACCAATCATGTCCTGCGCCGCGCGCTCAACACCTATATTCCGCTGACGAGACCCCGCTCGGTTCTTGCCCGCGCGGACAACGGCTGGATCCTTGCGTTGCATTCGTTCGTCACCAACAAAAATGTTGCCGCGCTGTTGTTCTTGTTCTGGCCGGCGATGTTGATCAGTCGAGTGCTCCAGCGCCGACCTGTGGATCAATGGTTGCGGTGGGGGACCGTCGCGGCGCTCACGATCGCCGTCGTGCTGTCGGACAACGAGACCTGCAAGTTGGCCCTCGCCGTCAGTGCCCTGGTGTTCGTCATCGCCGTGTGGTCGCAACGGATCGCATTCGGGCTCGTGGCCTTCGGCTGGATCGCTGCCACGATATTGATCGTCCCGGTTACACTCGCGAGCTATAAACTCGGCACCTACAAAATCGAGCAGTTGCAATACAGTGGCCGCCATCGTCTGGTCATTTGGGGGCAGACGAGCGAGCGGGTTCTGCAAAAGCCGCTGCTCGGCTACGGATTGGCGTCGACGCGAGTCATCGATGAAACGGCCGAACAGTCGGTCAAGCCCGTCATGCCGGGGACCAACATCCCGAGCGGCACGAACGTGCATTCCCACAACATGTTCCTCCAGATCTGGCACGAGCTCGGAGCCGTCGGCGCCCTGTTGATGATGCTCTGCGGCCTGCCCGTGCTGATGTGGCTGAGATCGCGATCGGACGCAGCCGCGCCCTATCTGCTGGCCGCCTTTACGACGGCTGTGTGCATCGCCAGCCTCAGCTGGTCGCTGGTCGCAGTCTGGTTCGTCGCCTCGTTTGGATTGATGGCGGCGTGGACACGCTTTGCAGACGTCGTCGCACGCCGCGCCACGGCGCCCGCTCAGCCGAGCTTGCCGGACAAGGCCTGGGTGTAGAGCTTCAGCGCGGCCGCTTTGTCGAGCACAACCGGATTGCCGCCGGCCGTCGGGTCCTTCGGCGCCATGTCGCTCATGAGGTCGAATTTCGCGTCGTCGACCTTCAAATCAGCCAGCGTGTGGGCGATGGCGAGTGTCGACCGCAACTCCATGATGTAATCGAGGAAGCCTGTAAACGTGGGTTTCAACCCCATGTAGGCAGCGACGCGCTCGATCTTCGGCTCGATGGCGCGGCGATTGAACTGCAGGACGTAGGGCATGAACAGCGCGCATGTCATGCCGTGGTGGGTATCATAATGCGAGCTGATCGGGTGGGCGAGCGCGTGCATGGCGCCAAGCGCCTTCTGAAACGCCGTAGCACCCATGGCAGCCGCGCTCATCATGTGCCCGCGCGCCTCGATATCCGAGCCGGTTCTGTGAGCCTTGACCAGATTATCCTTCACCAGCCGCATGCCCTCGACAGCGATGCCGTCGGCCATCGGATGATAGAACGGGCCACAGTAGGCCTCGAGACAGTGCGCAAGAGCATCCATTCCGGTGCCGGCTGTGATCGCCGGCGGCATGCCGACCGTCAACTCCGGATCACAGATCGTCACTTTCGGCATCATCAAGGGATGGAAGATGACCTTTTTGGTGTGGGTCGTCTCGTCGGTGATGACACCCGCCCGACCGACTTCACTGCCCGTGCCAGCCGTCGTCGGCACCGCGATGATCGGTAGAATGCCCTTCGGGTCCGCGCGCGTCCACCAGTCGCCGACATCCTCGAAGTCCCACATCGGCCGCGTCTGCCCGGCCATGAATGCGATCACTTTGCCGGCATCCAGGGCCGATCCGCCGCCGAATGCGATAACGCCGTCGTGACGGCCCGCGCGCAACACCCGAATGCCGGTTTCGACGTTGGCCGCCACGGGATTGGGCTGGATGCCCGAGAAGACCGCGGCCTTGCAGCCGTCGGCTGCGAGTTTGGCAAGCACAGCCGTCGTCATCGGCAATTTCGCAACCACGGGATCGGTGACCAGCAACGGGTTCTCGATGCCGCAACTCTTGGCGTGCGCCGCCAGATCGGTGATCCGGCCACTGCCGAATTTCACCGTTGTCGGATAGTTCCAATTGCCGGTCAGCGACATGCAGTTGTCCAATGGTGAGCCGGCACGGTCGTACCAGCGTTGAAGAGTTTCACGGGCGATTTTCAGCTCTGTCGCGGCTGATCGGCATCCGGCGCCTCGACGGCGTCGCGTGCCCGAGCTTGTTCCTTGCGACGGCGTAGATTGGCACGCAAGGCGTCGGCTCTACGCTGCGCGCGCAGGGCTGCTTCACGCGCGCGACCGGAAGCTGGGATCGGTTGATCTGGCATGGCGACTTACAGGACGATCGGGTTGCGGACGTAGCATCGCAGGCAGGCTCGGCCACGGCAAGCGGGCTCAGAGTTTGTTGATGTTCGAAATGCGATCGATGAGGCGCGGCTTACGCGGCGCCGGCTCGGTGGCAGCCGGTAGCGGCGGCGTCTCGACGGCAATCGCAGGCGAACCGGTAGTGCGGACTGTGCCGTTGCTCACCTGCTGTGGCAAGGGATCGAGCGGCGCGAGTGGCACCACGTTGGACGGCACGTGCTCGGCTGCATCGGCTGACGGCGTCGATAGCGGCGTGACGTGCGGCATGACCGGCGCGATCGATACCACGGCGGCCGGCGACGCAATCGGTGCAACAGGTGCCCGTTCGGCTGGTGATGCAGGCGAGGGACCATTGGCCGCTGCGGACGACGTGGCCGGTTTTGGCGCGATCGGCGTCAATTGCGGCCGGCTCTGTGCCACCCGCTCCGACAGGGTCAATTTCTGGTTCTGTGTCACCGGTCGGCGCGTCTGACCATTGGCCGGCAGGGTACCTGCGCCGAGGCGTCGCATCTGCTCCATGAAGTGCGCACCTTGCAGCGCCAGCCGTTCGTTGGCGGCAGCCAGTTCGGCGCGCAACCGCTTGATGGTCTCGCTGTTCTGTTCCGAGTGCGACTGAGCTGCATTCAGACGAGCTTTGAGCGCGATCTTGCTGTCCTTGAGACCGCTGCCTTCGTCGTTGCTCTTGAAGGTCTGCAATTCGCTCGACAGGCGCGCGATGTCGGCCGCCTGATCGTCGATTTTGGCCCGCAGGGCACGCGTGTCGCGCTCAGCGGCGAGCCGCCCTTCATCGGGGCCGAGGGCCACCAAGGCAAGACCATTGCCGCCGCGCTCGCTCACGCGTGGATCGGCCGACCCATTGCCCGCGCCATTTGCTTGCGAGCGCATGGTCATCGGAGCGGGACCCGCTTCACCCAGCGAGCTCAAGACACCCAGTTGCTGGGCATGCTGGCTTTGCAGCCGACCGATGAGGCCCGCCTGTTCGCGCGTCTTGGCGCGCAACGCCTCGATCTCTGATCGCAGCGCGAGTTCGCCGTCATAATTGGGATCTGACAGGCTGTCTTGATTGCGCGCGCCCCGTACGGTCAGCGACGTGGTCAAGCGGTCGATCTCGCTCGTCTGCTGCTTGTTGATGGAATGCGCTTCTTCCAGCGCCAGGGTCTGGCGCGAGGTCGATTGGGTCAGTTCGGCGATCTCACGGTCGCGGGAAAACAGCAGGCGCTTGGCTTCATTCAAGCGCGATTCGACTTTCGGCAAGCGGTCGGCGACGGTCTGCTCCAGCACCAGCCGCGCGTTTTGATTTTCTTCGACAGCCGCGTTAAGGCGCCCACGCTCCTGCTCCAATTGCGAAATCGCGCCGTCCCGCCGATTGATCTCGATGGTGTCTCGCGCTCGTTGCAGATTGGCCTGTTCGACCTTCATTTCGAGTTTATGCACCCGGATCGCATACTCGGCGCGGAGTCGGTCTTTGTCGGCACGGATCTCAGCGTCGGTGAGTGGCAATTGTTCTTTCAGCCGTCGGGTGGTCAACCGTACGGCGCGGCGCCAGAAAGCTGGCGCAATCAGCAAGCCGAGCAGCGTCGCGGACAGAAATCCGAGCGCAACCAGCATGATCGACTGGATGGAGATCACGTCAGAAAAGTCCTCACCCCGGCAGTCCACCGTTTGGACCGGTGGTCACGCTGTCTCAGACGCGCACCGCGCCACCTCTACGCCAGCCCGAAAGATCCTGCATCCAGAAATCCACAGCGAGCGACATTGCGCCGGCACGATGTTTCCCGCCGGCCTCAGGTTGACCCAGCCGTATACAATGCTAGGCGCCAATCACGGCGGCTCTATGAAGTGCGTGAGCAGCACAATGCACGAACCTGCGCGCCGATTCTTATGACGAGAGCGGTTCGACGATGGCAAAGCCGAGCGGAAATTCGTCAAGCATACCAAACAGCTCAACCAGCTTCGAGGCATCGCCCGATACGGTCGCAGTCCCCAGTGCCACAGCGTCTTTCAGCTTGCCCGTGCGCAACATGAGACCAGTCAACACCGGTTTGCTCAGCTGCACGGAGACGTCGGCATCAGTCGCTTGATGGCCCGCAACGTAACTCAGCGCGCAATTTTCCAACGTCAGCACATATGTCTCGTTGAGGTCGCTGAACGACCAGTTGATCACGGTGCGCTTGCCGGCCGACTTTGCGGGATCGATGCGGACAGCCAGGAAATCGAACACTTGGCCAACCGGCAGGGCGCGAACGAAATCCTCCCGGACCGGCTGGCGCGCCATCTTCGGCGCACCGTGTCTGAGCTCCTGCGCACCCTGCAGATAGGCGTTGCGCCAGGTCGCACTCTCGGCCTGATACCCAAGCTGCTCGAACGCATCCGCGCACAGCGACCGCGCTGCCAGATTTGACGGGTCCGAAAACACGATCGTGTTGGCGATCTCAGCCACCCAACGATATTCCCCTTTGGCGAAATCGGCCCGCGCCTTGACGAGCGCCGCCGCCGCGCCGCCCATGTACTCGACCATTTTTTCCGCCCGCGGCACCGGTGTCAGCGGTTGCAGGTTGGCGGGATTGCCGTCGTACCAGCCGATATAGCGCTGATAGACCGACTTCGAATTGTGCGACAGCGTGCCGTAATATCCGCGGCTGGCGAAATTCGTCTCGAGCGACGCCGGCAATGCCATGCGCTCCGCGATCTCGGCGGCTTTGAAGCCGTGGTTCATCAGCCGCAAGGTTTGGTCGTGCAGATATTTGTAGGTGTCGCGCTGCTTGGTCAGAAAATCGGTGAGGCGGCTTGTGCCCCACACAGGCCAATGGTGCTGGGCGAACACGACCTCCGACTTGGGGGCGAACTGCACCAGCGCTTCGCCAAGATACTTTGCCCAGGCGTTGCAGTCTCGCACTTGCGTGCCGCGCAACGGATAGATGTTGTGCAGGTTGTGGGTGGCATTCTCGGCCAGGTTCAACGCCTTCAAGCCCGGATAATACATGTGCATTTCGGCCGGCGCTTCGGTGTCGGGGGTCAACTGGAACACGATCTCGACGCCGTCGACGATGTGTACTTCCAAAGGCTGCACAATCACCTGTGTCGGCGGGATCAATGAAACCGTACCGCGCGACGTCACCTTACCGAGACCGGCATCGACCTGCCCACGCGGCCCCTTCGGCAGCAGCGGACCAAACTGGTACAGCGCGCGTCGGATCATCGGCGTGCCGATGAGCACGTTTTCCTTTGTCACCTCTTCGAGGAATTTGTCGGGCGCGATAATCGGCACCAGGCCAGCCGTGACATCGGCCTCGTCGACGACACCGCGCACGCCACCATAATGATCCGTGTGGCTGTGCGTATAAATCACCGCCGTCACGGGCCGATGTCCGCGGTTGGCGTAGTAGAGATCCATGGCGGCGCGCGCGCATTCGCACGAAATCAGGGGATCGATGACGATCACCCCGCGTTGCCCCTCGATCAAGGTCATGTTGGAAATGTCGAAACCGCGCACCTGATAAATGCGGTCCGTGACCTGAAACAAGCCGTGGTTCATATTCAGCCGCGCTTGTCGCCACAGGCTCGGATTGACGCTGTCTGGTACCTCGGGCGTTGCCAGAAACGCATAGTCGCCAAGGCTCCAGACGAGCTGGCCTTTGTCTGTGCGGATGCTGACGTCGGGCAAACTCGCGATCAATCCGCGTCGCGCGTCGTCGAAGTCGGTGCGGTCACCAAGGGGCAGGTGTGCACAGCCGTGCGCATTGCAAGCGCACGTGTGCGACGACGCGGGCTTCGGCGAGAGGTCGATCGACGGGTCGACGGTGTCGGCCATGCGAAGCTCCGAAATGAAATTGAGCTTCCTTGTGACGGGGTCGCGCGACCGGGGCAAGTGCCGCGATCAGTCTGCCCCTTAATTCGGCACGCCCGCTTTTGCGAGACCTTCGACAAACACGTCGCAATGCGCAAACGCGGATAGCATCGCACGCGCATAGGTCAGCGTGAAATCTCGTCCGAGGCGTGCCCGGCGAAACTCGATCAGGCGACGCGCCTCGTCGATCGATCCGAGATGCCCACAACACGAGATCAGCGCGTTGACGTGGCCCATGTACTCGACATACGTCGCAGCAGCCGAGCGCAGAAACGGCAATGCGTCGTCGAAACGGCGCGCCGCCAATAGCGCCAGGCCGTGGGTGTGCTGATACACGGCTGTGAAGCGATCGCCGGGACTGAGCAGAAGCGCTTTGTGTGATTCTGCGATGGCATCGTCGAAGTCACCTTTGCGCAGCAACGACCATCCGAGCAGCATACGTCCGAGCGCAAAGCTCGGCTGCAGGTCGAGCACCCCGCGCAATTCGACGACGGCTGCATCGTGTCGCCCGGCCGAACTCAAGTTGAAGCCGTACACCGCTCTCGCCCACGGCTCTTGCGGATCAAGACGCAGCGCGGTCTCGGCATGGACCATGGCGCGCTTCGCGCAATCGTGCCGATCCGCGACCCAGAAGCAGTGGTGCGCCCAATACAATGCCCAGGCCAACGTGGCCTGCGCCCGCGCACTCGCGGGCTCCAAGGCGATGGCTGCGTGCAGATGTTCGCGCGCGGTCTCGTTTGCATCGCGCTCGAAGCGGTGGATCAAGCCGACCGCGCGGGCAATCAGTCCCCAGCAATCGAGCCGCTCGAGGGGCCGCTTCGTCGCCCGTCGTTCTTCTGCATCGAGCAGCGATGGTTCGATGACGGCAACCAGGCTGTCGATGATCTCGTCCTGCACCACAAAGATGTCGCCGAGCTGGCGATCGAATTTGCGCGCAAAAATGGTTTGCGATGTCTCGGTATCGACCACCTGACAGCTCACGCGGAGTTGTTCGGCGGCGAGCCTGACGCTACCCGTCAGAACATACTGCACGCGCCGTATCCGCGCGAGATGATGCAATGCGGCCGTACTGCCGGTCGGCGCATCGGTCGCATCGCGCGCGGCGACAACCAACCACTTCAGTCGCGACAACGCCGTCGTGATGTCTTCGGCAAATCCCTCGGCGAAATAGGTCTGCGCAACATCACCGCTCAGATTTTGAAACGGTAACACCACGATCGATGGCGTGCCGGAGAAAGCGGGCGGCTCGGGCGCCCTCGGCAGGATCGCCGCTTGCGACGTCTCTTGAGCCTCCGATACGTTGGGTCCGACGAAGCGATAGCCGAGCCGTGGCACAGTTTTAATCCACGCTTCACCCCCCGGTTCGACACTGAGGGCGCGCCGCAGCGATGCGATCTGCACCGTGAGATTGCTCTCCTCGACAGCACGCCCTTCCCAAGCCACTTCGATGAGCCGATCTTTGGACACCAGTTGACCATGCTGCTCGACAAGGAGACGCAGCAACGTCACCGCGCGTTGGCTCAAGGACAGTGGCTCGGCATCGCGAAACAAAGCCCGTGCTTCGACGTCAATGCGGAATGTGCCGATCACGTAACTCATTGAATTTTGATCTTCATTTCGTTCCTGTCGCCAATTCGGAAAAGTTTCGGAACTCCTTTGTGACTTTCGATGTCTGACGCTGCACCACTGTTCGCACGACATCTGCCCATCACGACGCCAAGCTCTCTAGCACACAGCGAACCTTCGGGGTGCGCACCCGACTGCCATCGTCACTCTACAATCGCAACCCTGCCATCTTCACCCCGAAAGTATCACCATGAAACGCCGTTTTGCACTCATCGTCCTGGCTGCGCTCGCGTCGGCCGCTAGTGTCGACACCACATCAGCGCAGGCGCCGGCACCAACCAGCGCCGGCACCTGGGAACTCAACATCGCCAAATCCAAATCGAGCGATCCGATGCCAAAGAGCATCACGCGCACGTACGAGGTCACGGGCGTGTCCGAAAAACTGACCGGCACCATCGTGTCAGCCGACGGCAAGACGATTCCGATCGCCTTCACAGCCACGCTCGACGGCAAGGACAGCCCGTTCACCTCGCCCGGCGTCGACACGCTGGTGCTGACCAAGGTCGACCCGCTGACGATCTCGTTCGTGACCCGGCTCGGTGCCAAGCAGGTCACAACCGGCACCCGCGTGTTGTCGGCTGACGGCAGGGTCATGACCTTCACGCAGAAAGGCACCAATGCCGCCGGTCAGCCGGCCGAATCGACCATGGTCTACGACCGCAAATGAGCCCTGAAAATGGGATCAGACCCTTGGTCTGACCCCATGCAAGCCTGCAGCGCGGATGAGGGGCGGATTTCGTCTCCCCGGAGCCGTTCAAATCCCGTGCGGGTGCATACTCCCCGTGCAGCGGCGCCGCTCGCGGAGCGCCGCCCCTCATCCGCCCTGCGGGCGTGAAAATACGCCAGTCGACGAACAGAGGTGCGTCATCCGACTTCGGTCGGACACCTTTCAACACCGTCCAAAATAAAGGAAACCTGTCATGAACACATATACCAAACTCGCCCTCGGCCTCGCCGCCGCCGC
>JANOAW010000004.1:0-3135 GCA_031411355.1 Hyphomicrobiaceae bacterium
AGATCGGACTTTGACTGTTCGGCGGTGCGGCCCGTGGTGCGCATGATGTTGGCGATGGTTGCCTCGAACAGCGGCGTCTCGACATAACCCGGGCACACCGCATTGACGGTTACAGGGGTTTTCGCCAACTCCAGCGCCAGCGCGCGTGCCAAGCCAACGACACCGTGTTTCGCGGCGACATAGGGCACGACGTAGGGATATCCCTTCAATCCCGCGGTCGACGCGATGAACACCACGCGTCGCGGCATAGCGGTTGCCTCCTTGCGCAAGAGATCGGCGAGCGTCGCCTTCACGGTCAGGAACGCGCCGGTAAGATTAACGTCGATGATGTCTTGCCACTTGGCGCGATCGGTTTTGGCAAACGGCGCACTCATGGCTCCGCCCGCATTGGCGACGACGATGTCGATTGGGCCGAATGTCGTGCGCGCATGGGCAACGAGCGCCGTCAGCGAAGCTTCGTCAGTGACATCGGCCGTGTACGCCGTGGCGCGCGGCAAGGATTGAGCGACGCCCTGCAAGGGCGCCAAGCGGCGTCCGGCCAACGTCACTGATGCACCGGCATCACACAGCACCCGTGCCACAGCCGCGCCGATTCCGGTTCCGCCTCCTGTTATCAAGGCGTGAGCGCCAGCAAGCGATCCGAACGATGTCGTCATCACACTTTCCCCATCGCGAATTCGGGCCGTGCGATTGTCCGCTGCAACTGATCCCGTCCGGCGGCATAAGGCTTCGGCCAAGCCACACCGGCATATCCGAGCGCCGCCGCCGCATGCAGTGTCCAATAGGGATCGGAGAGGTGCGGGCGCGCGAGGCATACGAGATCGGCGCGACCGGCCATCAGGATCGAATTAACCTGATCCGGCTCGGTGATGTTACCGACTGCCATCGTCGCGACACCGGCTTCATTGCGCACGCGGTCGGAGAACGGCGTCTGGAACAAGCGCCCGTAGACTGGTTTTGCAGCAATCGTTGTTTGCCCGGCCGACACGTCGATAATGTCCACGCCACAGTCGCGCAGCATCGTCGCGATCACGACGGCGTCGGACGGCATGATGCCGTCGGTACCGATCCAATCGGTGGCCGAGATGCGCACCGACAGCGGCTTCTCCTGCGGCCACGCGGCGCGAACGGCACGCACGACCTCGAGTGGAAATCGCATGCGGCCGTAGATGTCGCCGCCGAAATCGTCCGTCCGCGTATTGCTGACGGGCGTAATGAACGAAGAGAGCAGATAGCCGTGCGCGCAGTGAATTTCGAGCATGTCGAAACCGGCAAGCTGCGCCCTCTCGGTCGCACGCACGAAGTCGCCCAGCACGCGCTCCATGTCGGCGCGTGTCATGCGGCGTGGCACCTCGTTGCGAGCCGACCAGGCCATGCTCGACGCCGAAATCAGCGGCCAGTTGCCGTCAGTCAAGGGCGCATGCATTTCGTCCCAACCAACCTGGGTCGAGCCCTTGGCACCGGCATGACCCAGTTGAATGCACAGTTTCGCCGATGTTTCGGCATGGACGAAATCGACCAGCCGCCGCCAACCGGCCTGCTGCGCGTCGGCGTAAAGCCCCGTGCATCCGGGCGTGATACGTCCATCGGCTGAAACGCATGTCATTTCGGTGATGATTAGCCCCGCACCACCTTTGGCCCGTTCCGCGTAGTGCACGAAATGCCAATCGCCGGGCATGCCGTCGACCGCCTTGTATTGCGCCATCGGCGAGACGACGACGCGGTTGGCGAGCGTCAGATCGCGCAATCGAAACGGCACGAACATCGGTGCCCGCGCGATCGACGGCGACGTGCCGGTCGCGTCCGCTTCGAACCAACGCTCCGCGGCGCCGAGCCACGCCGGGTCGCGTCGACGAAGGTTCTCATGACTGATGCGTTGCGAGCGTGTGAGCAGCGAATATGTGAACTGCTCTGGTTGAAGATGCAGATAGCGCTCGACGTTTTCGAACCACTCGGTGGAGTTGCGCGCCGCGTTCTGCAACTTCAGCACTTCCAAGCGGCGCACCCGCTCATAGCTCTCGAAGGCGGCCGCGAGTGTCGGCTCGCGCGTCACGTCATCGGCCAGCGCGATCGCGCTTTCGAGGGCGAGCTTGGTGCCCGAGCCGACGGAAAAATGTGCCGTCGCCGCGCTATCGCCCATGAGCACGATATTGTCGTGGCTCCAACGCTCGCACAAGACGCGATTGAAGTTGAGCCACGCCGAACCGCGCAGATGGCGCGCGTTGGTCATCAGCGCATGGCCGCCGAGATATTTAGCGAATACTTTTTCCAGAATGCGACACGTCTCGTCCTGGCTCAAGGCGTCGAACCCGAAGCGCGCGTGCGTTTCTTCGGAGCATTCGACGATGAATGTCGCCGTGTCCGCGTCGAATTGATAGGCGTGGATCCAGATCCACCCATGTTCGGTCGCCTCGAATGCAAAAGTGAAGGCATCAGCGAACGTCTGCTTCGTTCCAAGCCAGATGTATTTGCACGCGCGCCTGTCGATGTCGGGTTTGAACTGATCGGCGAACATTCCACGCACACGTGAGTTTGCGCCGTCGCAGGCAACCACCAGATCGTATTCCCGGTACGCCTCAAGCGTCTCGATCTCTCGCTCAAACACCAGCTCGACACCGAGCGCCTTGCAGCGATCTTGCAGAATGTTGAGCAGCCGTCGCCGGCCGATGCCGCAAAATCCGTGGCCACCCGAGCGCGACGCCACACCTTTGTGGTGCACGACGACGTCGTCCCAATAGACGAAGTGGCGTCGGATCTCCGCCGCGCTGATCGGATCGTTCTCGGCCAGATGCTCGAGCGTTTCGTCGGACAACACCACACCCCAGCCAAAGGTGTCGTACGGGCGGTTGCGCTCGACCACGACGACCTCGTGTGTCGCATCGCGCAGCTTCATCGAGATGGCGAAGTAGAGCCCGGCCGGGCCGCCACCGAGGCAGGCGATGCGCATGACGTCGTCTCCACCGATAGAAGGCGCGGTAAACTGTTTGAGATACGAAATTTCGTATGTCAAGGATCTAGGTTTAGATCTAGAGCTTCCACCGCGATGGCATCCGGCATAGAAAGCGCTCATGACCCACGCACCTGTTCACATTATCGGCGGCGGATTGGCTGGCTCCGA
Source organism: Hyphomicrobiaceae bacterium (assembly GCA_031411355.1). Taxonomy (GTDB): domain Bacteria; phylum Pseudomonadota; class Alphaproteobacteria; order Rhizobiales; family Hyphomicrobiaceae; genus JABFRJ01. Next base: position 3,119 of record JANOAW010000004.1, read on the forward strand.
GGCGGCCTGGCAGCTCG
>JANOAW010000005.1:0-2195 GCA_031411355.1 Hyphomicrobiaceae bacterium
TCGACGATGTTTTCGTCGCCGGTCAGCATCAAGCCGGACCGTTCGCCGTCCGTGCCGCCGCGTGTGCGCGGACCCCCCGAGCCGATGGCGGTGTTCTGTTGGCGCGTGACTTCGGGTTTGTAGACTTCTTCGATCGGACCCGGCCAGCGCAAATGCAATCCTGGTGGCGCGATGCGGTGGAAACTGCCGAAGCGCAGGACGACGCCGAGCTGGTCCGGATTGACGCGGAACGTGAACATGTAGAAGCCGACGATCGATGCCAGTCCGATCGCGAACAAGAACACGAGAAAGCCGGGCACGCTGCCGGGGCCGCCGCCGCCGGGCATGGCTTTTTTGAAGCGGTCTTGGCTGCGTTTGAGCAGATCCTCAAGGTCAGGGGGACGATTTCCGCCACCGCTCCCACCACCTGAAGGACCCTGTCCCCATGGCCCGCCGCCACCTTTATTGCCCCAGGGACCATTGCCCCCGCTGCTGTCGTTGGTATTCCAAGGCATCCGATGCCGTCCTTCGGTTCGGGCGAGCGATGTGTGGCCAGCCATTATCGGCAAGCGATGTGTGGCCGCTCACATATGGGGTGCGCAATCGAAACTGGGTAGCCTCGTCGTGTCGGCGACCCGCTTTCGTCGGACTTGGTTACACGTCCGCTCGGTTCGCGACCAGATCTCTTCTGAGGTCCTTTACGGCAAAGGGGCTGGCGCGCGCAATCGTCCGTCCGTTCAAGGATCACGGCACCGTCTTGACCAGCGTATCGGCAATCTCGACGGCTTCGCCCATGAATTTGGTCACGGCTGTCTGGGCCGACGGCGTGCAGGTCTGATAGGTGCGACTATAACTGCGATAGCCGTTGTTGAACGACCTCGTCAGGCGCGCTTTGCGCAACGCCGATGTTCCCTCGGCATCGAGCAATTCACGCATACGTTCACGCCAGAGCTGGCCGTCATTGCTGCCGCAGAGTTCGCGCAGAAAATGCACGGCGCCTAGAATTTCAGCCAAGCGCGACAACTTCTCGTCGTAGGGGCGATTTTCCAAGGACTGAGCGACCTGACCGGACACCGGCGCGTTGGTTAGCGTCAGCACCAGCATCGCGGCTATGATGGCAGACGCCAAACGTGGCATGATGTTGAGGTCCAGTCGAAACACATCCGCGTCGGGCGAGAGTGCTGCGCCGTTGCGCGCGCCTGCTATACGGACTTGCTATGTCGTGAGTAAGGCTCACGACACTAGAAACACGCGCCACGCGACTGGTGCATGACCATAACAGCGGCTGCGAGCAACCCCCTCGTCACGGCCCCCGTGTCGACATGACGGCTGCAATCGTGAACCCGACCGCACACACCGTGAGCGCGACTGCAAGCGCGACCTCACCACGGTTGAAACGCGATCGTTCACGCGTGAGCGACGACGTTTTATCGCGCTTCGGCAGGACGGGTATCTGCTGCGGGGCGTTCGTCATGAGGGCGAGATTAACGCAAGTCTCGCCCTGTGAACCACTCTACCAAAAGCCGCGCGACAGTTGAGCACAGAGTTGGCAACGAGCACATGCTCGCCTTACGGCGGTCAGCGGCAGAGCGTCGCCTGCACGATGCAAACCTGACCCAAGCCGCCGGCCTTGCAGCTGGTCTTCAGATTTTTGACGGCCATCCCCGGCGCATTGCCGATCTCCTGCTTTGACGACATCATAGCGCCCCAGACACCCCAGTCCGTCGCCTGCAGGACGGCTTCCCATGCCTGAAATTTCGCGCCATCCAGAGTCGAATTGGTCCCCTCGCCAGCCTTGTTGACGCAGCTACCACCCTTGGCTTGGGCGTGAACATCGGTCACGGTCAGCGCCAGTGACAGAAGGGCCGCTGCGGCGGACACGCGAAGTAAGCTTTTCATCGTCATCTCCAAGGCATGGCGGCGATCTGCGCCGCACGTGTTAACCCTATCTCACGAAGCCCGCTTCGCATCCATCCGCCCTGTTGGGCGCGGCCGACTTATCTTGTGACCGTTGCAGCCGTGTCACGCCGTCGCTCGGCGCGCGATGATGATCGTGGGCGCCAGGTAGCCCGACTGCACAGCGCTGGCGAGATTGGCAACTTTCACACTCCATTCGGGACCGCGGTGCGGCAATGCCGGCGGCGTCGGTGCCGATTGACCCAGGCCGTGTAAAAACGCCGTCCGTCATCCAAAATCGGCCATCCGCCCTGTCGATC
>JANOAW010000006.1:0-3504 GCA_031411355.1 Hyphomicrobiaceae bacterium
ATCACGTCGTGCTGAAACTGCGCGTATGACCAGACACGTCGTTTACCGACGAACGGTTCCCAAACCAAGAACGGATGGGCCGCCCGCGACGTTGCGCGACTGTCGACGAGTCGATTGACGTCGACATCGTGGAACGGGTGAATGGTCATGAGCGCTCACACGGTTGGCCATCTGGAGACAAAGCACTTTACCGTCGTTTCGAGGTCACACACCAGCCATCGCACGTGCGGTTGATAACCCCTCGTTAACGATTCGGACCGTATCTCTCTCATGACGCTGCTCCCGGACGCCCCGGCCCGCCAGTGCACTGCTCGCCAGTGACCTGTCCGGCTGCCGGTGAGCGCGGTTCACACGCCGACGCGCCGATCTGGCCGTCGAATCGATCGGCGAGGCTGGCTTCGCCATCGGAAAGTCGTTATTCTGCAACTGTCAAGAGATTGCCTGTTTCGGCGGGCAAAACGTGTTGGCGTCGCTTTTGCGATGACCTGCGCGGAGACGCGATGCGCGATGTCGAACGCGATTGGACGGCGAAAATTTCGGACGCTGGCTCAGATCTTGCTCAGCGCCTGCGGTTGGATGTCCGGCCAATTGCATGGGACGATCACATCGCGGATCGCCACGTCGTACATCGACTGAAGACAGATGCGGTGGCTCCGGCGTGGGCCGGACAAATCGGGACGGCGGCAAGATATCGACGCGCGTCGGCTTGCTGCGAGGAGACGAAGATGACGTATCGTGGCGAAGATCTTGATCTGCGGGCGTTTGGGACCCGGCCCCCGCGCGACGGGATCGCCCCAGTTGATGCCAACTTGAACGGCACACGGCCGCGCGCACCAGCGACCAACGGCACGCGCTTCGAACCTGTCTATGTCGACGAAACAGTGTTGGCATGTTGCAATCACGCATTCGACATCGCGCAGGCCCACGGCGCCAGTGAAGTTCGCCTCGAACACCTCGTGCACGCTTTGACGAGGGTCGAGACGGCAGCCGAAATTCTGGAGCAGCGCGGAATTCGTGAAGCGCATCTGCGCCGTGAGAGTGCGGCCGTCATTGCCTCGGAAATCCCGGTCGGCCTTGCTCACAGCCACGCGGCGCCGCGTTCCTCAGTTGAACTCGAAGACGTCTTGCGTCGCTCGAGCGACCTGTCGCGACGTCGCGAGACAACGGCCACAGTTCACGATCTGCTTTGGGTGCTGCTCAATTACGATCGTGAAATTCCCGCCATCGCGCTGCTTTTGCGTCATGCCACCGACTGGCAGAAATGGGACTGGCCCCACCAACAGGACGCCCGTCGCGAACCGCAGCGCACAAATTATTACGGCGATCGCCGCCCCTATCTTGACCCGACGCCGGCGCCCCCGCCTCCGCGTCAAGCGGTGCCGCCGCCCCCACCTCAACAGCAACCTCTTCAAAGTGCCGTCTACGAGCGCGCCTCGGGGCAGGATTTCGATCCGGTTTTCAACCGGCTCGACCAGATGGATCAAGCCCTGCGCAAGTTGCAATCGGACATGTCCAACGACCGGCGCGCCTTGACCGATCTGTTGCGCGACGTTCAACGCGATATCGCCAGCAATCGCAGCAGCGGTAACGGCGCCATTCCATCGTCTTTCATCGATCGTATGCAGGGCATCGAACACGCCGTCGAAATGCGCTTCGGCGACGTCTCGCGGTCGACGTCGATCCTGACCGAACGACTACAGGGGCTCGAGAAGTCCGTCACATCGGGCATGCAGGAAGGCGCGCGCAACTGGGCCGCTATGAGCGATCGCTTGAAAGTGATCGACCGCATCGCCTCAGTGAAACCCGGCTCGTCCGGCCTCGATGAACTCGTCACCGAACAGCTGATCGCCGTCACGACACAGGTTCAGGCCGCGACCGACAAATTGCAGCAGCTTGAGCGCAGTCTCGAAGGCCGTCAGGGCGAGAGCCAGCGCGCCTGGTCAACGACCACCGAACGACTGCGTGGCATCGAAGAATCAATTTCCGAGGCGCGCCGGGAAGGTGCGACCGGCGGCGGTGCAACGGCCAATCTGGCGCCCGTGCAATCGTTGATCAATGATCGTTTCCAAGGCATCCGCCAACAATTGGAGCAACAGAATCTGGCAACCGCGTCGCTCGTCGCGCAGATGACCGAACCTTTGACGGACCGTCTGCGTGCCATGGAGACAGCGCTTCAAAGCCGCCCGGCGACCGGCGACATGCAGCTCGACCGCGCCACGCAAGAGCGTCTCGCTCGCATGGAGCAGATGATGTCTGGCATGGCCACTCAATCGACCGAGCGCATGGCGACGTTCGAACGCACGACCGGCGCGCAGTTCGATCAGCTTGCGTCGCGTCTGACACAAATCGACACCATCGCCAGCCGGATCGGCCAGCTTGATCAAGTCAACCCCCGACTCGATCAGTTGACCACGCGTCTCGGCGCGTTGGATCAGGTTGCGACCAGCTTGACCACTCTCGACACCATGTCGACGCGCCTCGATCAATTCGATGTCGTGCAAGGGCGCCTCGGCCAGATCGAACAGTTGGTCCAGAGCCACGGGGACCGCGCGGTGCAATACACCCAGCAGGTCGCCCAACAGACGGCCAATGCACACACGAAAGAACTTTCAGACTTGCAGGAGGCGCTGGTTCAACTCGGCACCAACCAGCAGACACTGTCGGAAAATCTCGATCAGTGGCGTGGTGATCTCGACGGCAACATATCGATCGTGTCCAACCGACTGGCCGCGATGGAACTCGCGGCGCAGCAGCCGTCCGCTATTCTCAAGCAATTGCAAACCGACATGGAAGGCATCCAGCGCGTCACTCTCGCCGACTACGATCAGAACCGTAAAGGCATGCGCAACTGGCTGTTTGGCACCGAGGACATCTTCGCCGGCTCATGGCGTGACGAAACGCGCCAGATTCGCGACCGCATCAAACAGATGCGTGCACCGGGCGAAACCAAAGCCTGACCGCGTCAACTCGGTGTGACCTTAAAATATCGCAACGGCTCGGATGGCGACATCCGGGTCGTCAGGTTTTGCGACGGTGCTCCTCTAGACGCGGCATGATCTCGACGAAGTTGCAGGGGCGATGGCGATTGTCGAGTTGCCATTTGAGGATACCGGTCCAGCCATCCCGGCACGCGCCGGGCGAACCCGGCAGGCAAAAAATGTACGTACCCCGCGTCAGCCCACCGCATGCGCGTGATTGGATGGTCGACGTCTCGATCTTCTGAAACGACAGCATGTGGAACACGGTCGAAAACCCGTCGATCTCTTTTTCGAACAACGGACGCACGGCTTCGGGCGTGACGTCACGTCCGGTAAACCCTGTGCCGCCGGTCGTGATGACGACATCGATCGTCGTATCGGCAATCCATCCGAGCACCTTGGCGCGGATCGCATTCACGTCGTCCGTGACGATGGCGCGGTCGGCGACGTGGTGGCCATCGGCGCTGATCAGCTCGACCAAAGTCGAGCCGGATTTGTCGTCGGCGAGCGAGCGCGTATCCGACAC
>JANOAW010000007.1:0-9771 GCA_031411355.1 Hyphomicrobiaceae bacterium
GGTCGATATGTCAAAGCACCTGGCGACCGGCATGGGGACCGATCATTTCTACAAGTTCGAAGCCGTCGTCGGCTCTGCCTATGCCGACCGCATGAAGGGCTCCAAACATGACGACAGCCTCGACGGCGGCGCGGGCAACGATACGCTGCGCGGCAAAGGCGGCAGCGACATTCTGACCGGTGGCGCCGGCAATGACACGTTCGTTTGGAAGATGGCGGACATTGCCGCGGCGGCAGTCGATACCATCAAAGATTTCTCGGCCGGTGACCGCCTTGATGTGCGCGCTCTGACGTCGGGCATGTCCCACGATGACATTCTCGATGCCATCAACATCGTCGACGGCGGCGTCAATTCCACCCTGACCTTCGATTTCGGCGGACATCACTACGAAATCGCCCACCTCGACGGCGTCACCGGCCACAGCGCCGACGATCTGATCAACGCGGGCAGCCTCCTCGTGTGATGGCGACAGTTGGCAAAAAGCGGTGATCTCGGTCATGCACACGATCTCGGCGACCAAGTCTCGAACGCGCGTGATAGCCGCGCGTCCTTCGATATCGGCCGGAAAAAAACTTCCGGCCGTCATCGCCAAGCTGCGCACTGAATGTGCGACGGCGATCCGTTGGTATGACCTCGTCGGCCCGGAGGACCGGCTCGCCTGCGCGCAAGAGGTCGCTCGACTTCAGGATCTCATTCGCACGGCCAGGAAACGGGTCCTTGACACTTCGGACGCAGCGACGTGGATCGACGATTGGCGCCCTCCGACGTGCTCCTGTGGCCGGCATCCGTCATCGCGGCCGACGGCATCCGGCGGCAGGTGCTGAGACGTGTCGTTTGCTCGGCCCCGTTGCCCGGTTGACCTCCCTTCGCATCCCGTTCAATACGCGCTCGAAACATCGGGTCCGCGCGTGTCGGCGCGACCTCGCCGATCGAGACGGTCCATGTCATCCGAACGCTACAACGCGCCTGTCGCCGAAAAACACTGGCAATCCGTCTGGGAGAGCCGTGGCGTCTTCAAGACGTCCGAGGATCGCAGCCGGCCGAAGTGTTACGTGCTCGAGATGTTTCCATACCCATCCGGCCGCATCCACATGGGCCACGTGCGCAACTACACCATGGGCGACACGCTCGCGCGCTACAAAAAGGCCAAAGGCTTCAACGTCCTGCATCCGATGGGCTGGGACGCGTTCGGCATGCCCGCCGAGAATGCGGCCATGCAGAACAAATCACATCCTGCCAAATGGACCTACGCCAACATCGCCGCCATGAAGGCGCAGCTCAAGGCCATGGGGCTGTCGATCGACTGGGAGCGCGAGATCGCAACCTGCGATCCGAGCTACTACGTGCACCAACAGCGCATGTTCATCGACATGTACGCCAAGGGCCTGGCGTACCGGCGCATGGGCAAGGTCAATTGGGACCCGGTCGACATGACCGTGCTGGCCAATGAACAGGTGATCGACGGCAAGGGCTGGCGGTCAGGCGCCGACGTCATGCAGGTCGAGCGTGAGCAGTGGGCGTTCAAGATCACCGAATTTTCCGAAGACCTGCTGTCGTCCATCGATACGCTCGACAAGTGGCCCGACAAGGTTCGGCTGATGCAAGCCAACTGGATCGGCAAGTCTGAAGGTCTGATGATCCGATGGGCGCTGGACGCCGCGACCGCGCCTGCGGGCTTTACCGAACTGGACATCTTCACCACCCGACCTGACACGCTGTTCGGGGCGTCGTTCATGGCCGTCGCGCCCGATCATCCGCTGGCCAGAGCCGCGTCGGCCGCCAATCCTGAATTGGCTGCGTTCTGCGCCGAGTGCCGCAAACTGGGAACATCGCTGGCCGAAATCGAGAAGGCCGACAAGGTCGGTATGGACACAGGTATTCGGGCGCTGCATCCCCTCGACCCCACGTGGCAGGTGCCGGTCTACGTCGCCAATTTCGTACTGATGGAATATGGCACCGGCGCCATCTTCGGCTGCCCCTCGGGCGATCAGCGCGACATCGCATTCGCACGCAAATACGGCCTGCCGATCGTGCCCGTGGTCGTGCCGAAAGACGAGCCGGCGCGCGCCAAAGTGTTGGCCTCGATTGAGGAGGGCATCGCCTACGGTGACGACGGCGTCATGGTCAATTCGCAATTCCTGGACGGCATGACGCCGAAGCAGGCGTTCGAAGCGGTGACCGCGCGCCTCGAAAAGGCGAAGCTCGGCGGCCAGCCGGTCGCGAGACGGAAAGTCAATTATCGCCTGCGCGATTGGGGCCTGTCTCGCCAGCGCTACTGGGGCTGTCCAATTCCGGTCATCCATTGCACGACCTGCGGGATCGTGCCGGTGCCAGCCAAGGATCTGCCGGTGACGCTGCCGGACGACGCGACGTTCGATGTCCCCGGCAACCCGCTGGACCGGCACCCGACCTGGAAGCATGTGACGTGCCCCAAGTGCAAGGCAGCGGCGTTGCGCGAAACCGACACCATGGACACCTTCGTCGACAGCTCCTGGTATTTCGCCCGCTTCACCGCACCGAATGCGACAGCGCCCGTCGATCGGGCGGCCTTGGATTACTGGATGCCCGTCGATCAATACATCGGCGGTATCGAACACGCGATTTTGCACCTGCTGTACTCGCGCTTCTATTACCGAGCCATGGGGGCGACCGGTCACGGCGGCTCGGCCAATCTGAAGGAACCATTCGCGGCGCTGTTCACGCAGGGCATGGTCGTACATGAAACCTACCGGCGCGCCGGGACTTCAATTCCGGAGTGGTTGCTGCCGACAGACGTCCGCATCGAGGGCGAGGGCAATGATCGCCGCGCCACCGAAATCGCCTCGGGCAAGCCGGCGATCATCGGCTCGATTGAAAAAATGTCGAAGTCGAAGAAGAATCTCGTCGACCCCGATGACATCATCGCTGCCTATGGTGCCGACGCAGCGCGCTGGTTCGTGCTGTCCGACAGCCCGCCGGATCGCGACGTGATCTGGACCGAGGATGGCGTGCGCGGCGTTTCGAAGTTCATCCAGCGCATCTGGCGCCTCGCCGACGACATCGCCGACGGCAAAGGCGCGACGGCAGGCACGGCAAAACCGGTGACGTTTTCGGCCGACGCAACAGCTTTGCGCCGTCAAACGCACAAAGCCCTGGCAGCCGTCAGCCAGCAGATCGAAACCCTGCGCTTCAACGTCGCCGTGGCGCAGATCTACGATCTGACCAACGGTATCGCGTCGGCAGTCTCGAAGTCCGGCGGCGATGCGAGCCTCGCGTGGTCCATCCGCGAAGCGATCGATGTGTTGATCCAATTGATCGCGCCCATGATGCCGCATCTCGCCGAGCAGGCCTGGGCGCGCCTCGGCAACACGGGACTTGTCGTCGAAGCGGCATGGCCCTCGGCCGATCCGGCATTGCTGATCGAGGACACGGTCACCATCGCCGTACAAGTCAACGGCAAGCGGCGTGACGAGATCACCGTTGCCAAGTCAGCCACCCGCGAGCAGACCGAGGCCGTCGCCATGGCACTCGACAGCGTCGTGCGGGCGCTGGCTGGCACCACGCCGAAGAAAGTCATCATTGTTCCCGGCAAGATCGTCAACATCGTCATGTGACGAGGCGACGGCCAAAGCCCTGAGCTGACGCTCGTCAAAGCGAGCGCGGCTCATTTCGTGCCTTTGGCCCGCGGTTTGCGCCGTTTGCGCGGTGCGCGTGCCTGCACCCGTTGCGCGATCTGTTGATGCAGGTCGCGCATGACACCCTGCTTCTTGTGCCGATCTGATGGCAACGCTTCGCCGTTGCGCCAGCGACTGATCTGGCTTTTGCTTGCGGCAGCCACCTCCATCATCTCCTCGGCCGTGAGGAACGCATTGTCGAGCGTATAGGCGATCAAATGCCCGAACGCCTCGTCCGACAGCAGGGTTTCGTCGCCCAACGCCATCTCGATCCACGCTTTGAGCAGACTGAGGGACTCGAACTCCCGTTTCTTGATGTCGGCGACGATATCGGCCATGACAGATGTTCCAGACTGAACTACGCTTTCGGACTGTCGCGCGATATAGTTAACGGGACATTTCTATGTGACGGGATATCATCCCAGTTAGATTGTCTGTTGCCAACTAGGCCATTCTATGGTTTCTGAAGATCAGGGACAGGTGAGAAACGACAAGTCAAGTGGCGTCAACCGTAACGTTTGGAGTTCCAGATGCAGAGCATGGCGATGAGCCCCCGCTGGATCAACCGGCCGGCAGTGCTCGACGACGAGATTACGAGCGCTCTCACCCGGGCGATCAAACAGATCTTGGCCGGCCTCGGGTGTAAGGGGCCGTTCGGTCCCGCGATCGCGCCAATCGAACTGAGTGGCGGATATCTCAACGTCTCCCGCACGCCGAGCGGCGGTGTCATGGCCCATTGGGAGCCGCACGGGGACTTGGACGACGACGACATGATCGACGAAGACATCGACGACGAAGTTCACGGCAGCATGTCGCTGCACTGAGCTGCAACGACGTCACCACGAGCCCGCTTTCGAGCGGGCTTTTTCCGGGACCATTTGGGGAAAATATCCCCAAACATAAAATAATGCACGAAAGGAAACAAAATGATAAAATGGCTCTCTTGCCCATCGACGCGTCTCTGTCTGGTTGCAATGCTGTGTCTGCCTTTGACGGCACCAAGTCGTGCGACTCAGCCGGAGACACCGACGCGCATCCTACCGCACGACATCGGACCTCCGACGTCATTGCATCGCGGCCTGGCCGGCCTTGTGGTGGTCTTGCGGTGGGCGAGCCGATTCGCGACAATCGCTCCTTACGCGCGTGATCTCATCGAGAGTGTCGATGAATTGCTCAGGTTGTTGAAAGACGCACGCCGTGCCGCCGACACACACGCGCAACTCGACCATGTGCTGCGCAAGATCGACGCCGTCGAACGGCGCCTCGGCGCATCGAGCAATCCCAGCGACACACGCCTGGGACAAGTGTTGCGCCGGATGCAGACAGAGATCGAGACCAGTCGCAGAAGCCGTTATCGCACGTGTGGCGAAAACATGTATCGCGGCCCGGACGGTTGCGTCGACAAACGAAATGGCAACACGCTCAAGTGACGCGGCCTTTTCGCGGCTCATCGGCAACACTTTCGTCGCAGTCTCCGCCGCACCGATTGCATTGCAGTCGTTTCGAATGCCACAAGACGCGGTGATAGTTCGCCAAGTAGGGGATGCCATGTCTGGGCAGGGGGAGTTTAGCGCGTTGACCGCCGTTAGGTCCATATCTGCCCAGCGTCGGCGCTCAAGCCACAGGCGCACTGCGATGATCATTGGTGCCATCGTCGTCGCATCAACGTTGGGCGCATGTGGTGGCGGCGGATTTCAACCTCTTTATGCCACCGGCGCAACAGGTGAGCGGACAGATGCCCGCTTCGCCGCGCTCGACATTTCGCCCATTCCCGGCCGTGTCGGCCAGCGCATTCGCAACGATCTCGTGTTCGAGCGCAAGTCTGCAGCGGGAGAATTGGACAAGCCGACCAAGCGCATCGAAATCAAGTTGACCGAAACGGTGTTGACCAACGGCGTGCAGATCACGGGGGACTCGACCAGTCAGACCTATCAGGTCGAAGCCGTCTACCGCATCGTCGACATCGCAACCGGCAAAGTCGACGGCGAAGGGCGCAGTGTTGCGCGCGCCAACTTCGAGCGCTTTTCCGCCGTCTACGCCAACGTCCGTGCCCGCGAAGACGCTGAGAATCGAGCCGCTCGGGTCATTGCCAGTGACGTCAAGACACGCCTCGCCGTGCACTTGTCGCGCGGCTGATCTCTCAGCCCTATTCGACGCCTGAAGGCATAGACACGTCCGTTGCTCACACATAGTGTTGCAGCAGCGATCCTCCATGCCGGAAGCCTCATGACGTCTCATCTGCCAGCCGTCCTCGCGACCCTCGACACGTCGCGCGACAAAGCCGTCGAACGGCTGTTCGAGGTGCTACGCATCCCCAGCATTTCGACCGACCCCGCCTATGCCCAACACTGTCGCGCCGCCGCCGAGTGGTGCGCCGCGCAGTTGCGGGACATCGGCTTTCACGAAGCCAAGGTCGTCGCCACCACAGGCCACCCGATGGTCGTCGCCCACGACCGTGCCGTCGTGCCGAAAGGCATGCCGCACGTGCTGTTTTACGGCCATTACGACGTCCAGCCCGTCGACCCGTTGTCGGAATGGACGACGCCGCCATTCGAGCCGCGCATTGCCACCGAAAAGAAGAACGGCAAAGTCGTCATCGCGCGAGGTGCCGAGGACAACAAAGGTCAGCTGATGACCTTTTTCGAGGCCGCACGCGCCTGGAAAGCAGTGGCAGGCGACTTGCCGATCGCGGTGACGGTGATGCTCGAGGGCGAAGAGGAATGCGGCTCGCCATCGCTGCCGGGCTTTCTGAAAGCGCACGCCAAAGAGGTCAAACGCGATTTCGTTCTCGTTTGCGATACCGGCCAGTGGGACAAGGACACGCCGTCGATCACGACGCGCTTGCGGGGCAATACGGCGCTCGAAATCGTGCTGACGGCGGCAAACAAGGATCTACATTCGGGATTGTTCGGCGGCGCGGCGACGAATCCTATCCGCGTGCTGACGCAGATCTGCGGTGCCATGCACGACAAAGCCGGCAAAGTCGCTGTTCCCGGTTTTTACGACGGCGTCGAAAATCCGTCGGCCAAGACGTTGAAACAATGGCGCTCGCTCGGCTTCGACGACACGGCCTTCCTCGGTCGCGTCGGCCTGTCGGTTCCGGCTGGCGAAAAGAAATACTCCGTCATGGAACAGGTTTCGTCGCGCCCGACACTGGAATTCAATGGCATCAGTGGTGGCTATCAAGGCGTCGGCACTAAAACCGTCATCCCCGCCAAGGCATCGGTAAAGATCACCTGCCGCCTCGTGCCTGGCCAGAACCCGAAATCGGTCATCGACGGCATCAAGGCCTTCGTCGAAGCGCGTGTGCCCGCGGATTGCAAGGTGACTTACATCGGCAAACGCGAGGGAAGCGAAGCCATCTCCGTCGACGAGAATCTGCCGTTTCTCGCCAAGGCCGCCCGCGCGCTCGAAGACGAGTGGGGCAAGCCTGCGCCGCTCTTGCCGCTCGGCGGCTCCATCCCGATCGTACTGTCGTTCAAGCGCGATCTCGGCATGGACGCCTTGATGGTCGGTTTCGGCCTCGACGACGACCGCATCCACTCGCCGAACGAGAAGTACAACCTCTCCAGTTTCCACAAAGGCGCTCGCAGCTGGGCCAGGATCATGGCGGCGCTGGCCGAAACATGACCGGATCGGCCTGCTGGTCATCGTCTCGCAGTTGCGGCATACGTTGCGCGTCTGCGTAACGAAGGAGCCGCACATGCAATTCAAGGGTAGAACGGCCGTCATCACCGGATCGACCTCCGGCATCGGCCTCGGTATCGCGCATGCGCTTGCCGCCGCCGGCGCAAACATCGTGCTCAACGGGCTCGGCTCAGCGGCCGACAACGCCAAGGCCATCGCCGACGTGGCCAGCCATGGCACCAAGGTCGCCTTCGATCCGGCCGACATGCTGCGCCACAATCAAATTGCCGAGATGATCGCCAAAGCCGAGCGCGACTTCGGCGGCGTAGACATCCTCGTCAACAATGCCGGCATTCAGCACGTCTCGCCGATCGAGACGTTTCCGATCGAGAAATGGGACGCCATCATCGCCATCAATCTGTCGTCGGCCTTCCACACCATTCGCGCGGCCGTCCCCGCCATGAAGACGCGCGGCACCGGTCGCATTATCAACATCGCGTCGGCCCATTCTTTGACGGCGTCGCCACTCAAGGCCGCCTACGTCGCAGCCAAGCACGGTCTCGCCGGTTTGACCAAGACGGTCGCGCTTGAACTCGCCGAAACCAAGATCACCTGCAACGCCATATCGCCGGGCTTCGTGTGGACGCCACTCGTCGAAAAACAGATCCCTGATCTCGCCAAGTCCGAGGGCATCACCGACGAACAGGCGAAGAAGAAGGTGCTGGAGCGCCAGCCGTCGCACCGCTTCGCAACGGTCGACGAAATCGGCGCTTTGGCGGTGTATCTGGCCAGCGACGCAGCCGTCTCGGTAACGGGGTCCAATTTTTCCATCGACGGCGGCTGGACGGCTCAATGAGCCAAACACCGCGAGCGGCCGTCATGGTCGGTCGCTCGAGCGACGGCGCATCTCGTCGCGACGCATCGGCATGCGATCGATCTCGGCCGTCAGGTCGGCAGCCGAAATGGGTTGTGGACTATCCATCTTGATGCCGCCGTCCTTGCCGATCAGCAGCACACGGAATGCGCCTTCGCTGGCCCGATACAGCGAACGGATGGCGCCAGGGCTCATGCCGGGCGGTGGCCCGAGATCGTGCGAGAGTTCGCCGCCGACCACGTAGACGATGCTCAGATCACGATCGAGTAGTGTGGTACGATTGCCGCCGATCATCGCCTTCATGCGCGCCAATCTCGCGTCCGCTGCGGATGGAGAAAAAACAACCAGCGCGCGCTTTTTCCATTGATACGCGGGAATGGCCGCCGCCGCACCTGTCGATGCCGCGAGCGCGCCAAGTGTCAGGACGACGGCGCGCCGGGATAACGTTGGCATCACGAATTGTGCCTCGCATTGGCATAGATGACGATGGGTGGCTCGATCAGGCGCACGGGGATGTCTCGAGGCGCAATCAGGCGCGGATTGTTGGAGGGGATACTGCGCGCGCCTTCGCGCGAGGTCCAGAAGCGCTTATTCGGCACCGTATCGACGCCGATCGGATAGATTGTGAGTTTATCAGGCTCGAACTTGAAGCGCAGGAAATTCTTATAGTGCTTGATGCGCAGGGCAGCGAACGCATCCTCTGAATGCATACGCAGGAAAATGCCCGTCAGCACCCAGTACATGCCCCACACGAAGCCGCCGACAAGCCCGCCGAGAAAGATGATTTCCAGAGGATAGAGCACGAAACCGACCAACTGACGCACGGCTTTCGTGCGCAACTTGTTCTGACTGGACGGTGCCGCCCCGCCGTCGGGCAATGCCACTGCCGGCGGAGCCGACCGGGGTGACGTCAGTGTGCGACCGGCTTGTTGGTCGCCGAATTGCTCGCGTTGTTGCGCGCGGCCTTCAGACAGCGGCTCCAGGACTTTTTTGGCGACGCTGCCGGACACACTGGGCGTAGCACTGGCGACCCAGATGCGATTGGCATACGCCTCGACCCGCGGTGCGATCCAGTTGTTCGCCATCACGAAAAACAGTCCGAGCGCGAACATCGTCATGATATGCGCGAGAAAGTGCATCGTTCCGACGGTCAATTTGCTCGCCAGCCGCCTGACTTTGTTCTTAGCGCCGGAATCGACGTACCACACCATGAAGCCCCACATGGCGATGAGCATCAGGGCGAGTGGAATCGACACCAGCAAGCCCTGCACCAGATAGAACGGGATGTACTGGTAGACGCCCCAGAACGACGTGTGCACGCCGACGGCATCGATCTCGCCCGATGAAATGTCATGGCGCTCGACGAGCGTGTAGAATTCCCACGTGACAAACCAGTAGATCAAGCCGATGCCGATCCCGAAACCGGGGTTCAACAGCGGAAAGAACATGTTGCGCAAGCTGATCAGCATGCTTCGGCTGCGCTCGGGGTAGCACTTCGGTTCCTGCGGTTTGGTCAAGCGCGGATGATACTGCTTGCCCTTCAAGGCCGCCTCGATCGGCTCGACGACGACATCCCCGACAACTTCGCCGACCTTGGCCGTGGCGTCGGCGATCACC
>JANOAW010000008.1:0-2206 GCA_031411355.1 Hyphomicrobiaceae bacterium
CTCAATTTATCGGTGACGATATCGTGCCGGCGGGCCTGCCGGACGACATGGTGCGCAAGTGCCTGTTCGAAACGCCGGCTGCGACGTATCCGCGGCTTTGAGATGTGAGCTGGTCGGGTGGCGCGATGCCAGCTCTAGTCAAGGCGGGTGGACCGTGGCACCCGTGAGCATGCCCCGCCCCGTGCCGGGTTCGAACCGGACCTGACCGTGACCGATGTTTTACCAACCGATGACGTTGCCGTGCCACGTCCGTCGTTCATCGTTGGTTTGATCGCTGTATTGTTCGTCATGAACGCTATCGGACGCGGCGTGACCGAGACGTTCGCTGTGTTTCTGCTGCCGGTCCAAAAAGACCTTGGCGTCGATCGTGCGACCATTTCAGCCACCTACTCGATCTATATGCTCGGCTATGGACTGGCTGCGCCGTTTGCGGGGCAGTTGATCGACCGGCACGGCGCTCGGGCCTGCTATGGCACCGGGCTTGCCTGTCTCGCCCTCGGATACTGGATCGGCGGCAGCGCCGAGGCGATCTGGCAGTACTACGTCGGCGTCGGCGTGCTCGGTGGCATCGGGGCCGCCGCTCTCGGAATGGTCGCGGCATCAAGCCTGCTGGCACGCTGGTTTACCGAACGGCTCGCCTCGGTGTCGGCAATTCCATACGCAGCGGTCGGCGCCGGCATGCTTTTGTTCGCGCCGGTCGCACAGATACTGATTGAAGCGTTCGGGTGGCGACAGACCTATCGTCTGCTCGCGGCGTTCACCGCGTCGGCGCTTCTGCTGCTGCTTGTGCTTCCGCTCGGTCAATACAGTGCCGGGTCTGCGAACTGGCAGGCGGCGCGCGATCGTGCCGCCGCCACATCCACGACGTGGACCGCTGGGGTCGCGGTGCAGACTGGTGCGTTCTGGATGCTGTTCCTCGCCTATTTCGCGACGGCAGTGGCTGCATATTCGGTGCTGCCGCATTCGGTGGCATTTCTGGTCGAGCAGGGGTTCGATCCACTCGTCGCCGCCGGCGCGTTCGGATTCAACGGGGTGATGTCGGCGATCGGGATCGTGGCTATCGGTTGGCTATCCGACCGCTTCGGACGGCGGCCGACGGTCACGGTATCGTACGTGTCGTCGATCCTCGGGATCGGCTCGCTGCTGGCCGTCATGGCGTGGCCGTCGCTGATCCTGGTCTATGCCTTCGTCGTCTTCTTCGGTCTCATGCAAGGCGCGCGCGGGCCCATTCTGGTGGCCTTGGTGGCGCGCATTTTTTCCGGCGGATCGGTCGGTGCGATCTTCGGTGTGTTGTCCATGGCGCTCGGGACCGGTGCTGCCGTCGGGTCGTTCGTATCCGGCTTGCTGCGTGAGTGGACGGGCACTTACGTCGCCTCGTTCACGCTCGCCATGGTCGCGTGTGGTGTCGGCATCGCGACGTTCTGGTTGGCTCCGTCGGTCCGGCAGGAACGCGTGATCAAGCGTTTCGGGCGCTCAGCGGCACAGGTTGAGCACAGGCGGTGAGCCGTGCGAACCCCTGGCCGCCTTGGCGATCAAGGCTTTCTTGACGTCGGCCGGCGAGGTCGCGGGTCGAATATCGGTGCAATCGAAGATGCCAGCCAACAACATGGCGGCATCCGACGCGTCGTTCAGCTGTGTGCTGGCGGGCGCTGCCTTGCCCTGCGTTGCGGCCGGCGCCAGGATCAGGTCGGCGCCAGACTTGGCCTCATACGGTTGTGTCGCGACCACGATCACGTTGGGCTGCGTCGTCGGCACGGTCACGTCGTCGGCCGGCACGACGAACAGGATGTTTGCAAATGCCGCCATCGGCGCATCCCAGCGACCCGTTGCGACGAGTTTCGAAGGCGGTGCTGAGACGACCGCAAGCCGCACGGGGGTTCGAGCGAGGACTGTAAGTGTCCGGTTCCACGAGTCGGTCGACGTGAGGTCGAGGCGGAAGGGCGCGACCAACATCGGCGCTATCTCGACCAGTCGCGTCGCTGGCGCATCGCGGAGGTAGGGTCGGGCATCGCCGTCGATGGCGTCAAAGCCGATGATGTCGCCTTCGCCATCGCGCGCCAATCTGGTGGCGATGCCAGGGCGCAGATAGTCGATGCCGGACGACAACACGGCAATCGCGGGCTGACGCGTCGGCGCACCCGACGGCACCGCTGGCTTGCGCGACGATGACTGCGCCTGGGCGTGCAACGCTACTGCCAGCAGCGTC
>JANOAW010000009.1:0-3783 GCA_031411355.1 Hyphomicrobiaceae bacterium
GATTGGGCTTCAGTGTAAATTCCTGCTTCTTTTCGCCTTCGATGATCGTGATCTTGTGATCCTTGTCATCGCGGTTCGTCACCGACGCAGAAGCGAATGCGAAAGTCGTCGTGGCTAAGAAACCGACGGCCGCCACCGTCAGCGCTCGGAAGTGTGAATTCATCTCATATCCCTCACCGAAGTCCATCTCATGCAACCCGCCGGTCGGCGCGGCTGCACGCGCCGTGTCTCACTTCTTCTTCGCGGCAGCTTTGCGGCCGGCCTTCACAGCAGCCTTGGCCGGTGCCTTTTTTGCAGCAGTCGATTTTGTAGCTGTCGATTTTGCAGCTGTCGATTTTGCAGCTGTCGACGTCGCGGTTTTTGTGGCGGCCTTCCTGGCGCCGGCTTTCTTGCCCGGTGCCGCCTTCACCATGCGAACCGACGTCGTCGCCATGGCGCGCTTCGCGGGTGCTTTGACGACGGCCTTTTTTGCGGCTTTCTTGGCGGGCGTTTTGCGGGCAGGCATTGATGTTTCTCCGTTGTCCGATCGATACGTCGTTCGAGTGCGATGACGGCTGTGGGCGTGATTTCAGCCCAACTGATCGATGCGGATGTACTGCATCGGCAACGTGATGACCAGAGCGTCCGACGTCAAAGGGTCTCGAGAATCGAGAAGCCGCTCGATACATCGCAGCTCTCGTCGAGCACTTTCATCATGTCGACGCGCGCCGATTGCGGGCCGCGTCGACAAGCATCGATGATAGCGTCGAGCTGTGCAGAAGTGCCTGCAAATACTGCTTCAACTCCACCATCGCGTCGATTTCTGACGCAGCCATCGAGGCCGTTGCGGATGGCCTCACGGCGCACGAATTCGCGAAAGCCGACGCCTTGTACAAGGCCTTCCACGCGAACCCGTTTGACTATCCGTCGCGTCGCGTCCCAGCTCATGTCGTGACCTCAATAGCCGAGTGCGAGACCGTCCTTGCGTGGGTCCGATGCGCCGACCAGCACACCGTTTGCGTGGTCGAACTCGATCGCCTGCGCGCCGCCGAATGGGTCCGCGCGCTCGGCCATCGGATGTCCGAATTTTTCGAGTTGTGCCCGTGTTTGTTGGGAAAGTGACGCTTCATAGCGTAGTTTTCCGTCTTCGTAGAAAAGGCGCGGTGCGTCTACGGCCTGTTGGAGGTCGAGCCCGCAATCGAGACGGTTCGACAAAATCGCAACGTGACCGAGCGGTTGATAAGCGCCGCCCATGACGCCGAACGACAGCCACGGTTTGCCGTCGCGCGTCGCCAACGCGGGCACGAGTGTGTGCAACGGACGTTTGCGTGGGGCGATGCAGTTGGGATGGCCTTTGACGAGCGAAAAGCCGCTGCCGCGGTTCTGCAACACGAGCCCAGTCCGCGTCGTCACGATGCCCGAGCCAAAGCCGGCGAACAGCGAATTGATGAAAGACACGACCATGCCGCCCTTGTCGGCGACGGTGAGATAGGTCGTGTCGGTGCCTTGCGGGCGCGGCACGGGGCCAAGATCGGCGCGCGTGCGGCGCCGGTCGATGCGCTTCGCGAGTTCGTCGGCGAAAGCGTCGGAGAGCATATGGGTCACGGGCACATCGCTCATCACCGGGTCGGCGACGAAGGCATCGCGCGCGGCGTAGGCGAGGCGCGCCGCTTCCATCATCACATGCAGACGCTCTGCACTTTCGATGTCACGCGGAAGATCGGCGAACCGATCGAGGATCTTGAGGATGATCAACGCCACCACGCCCTGATTGTTCGGCGGCAGCTCGTTGAGGGTGACACCGCGATACGTGACGGCGATCGGGTCGACGTAGGTGCTCGTTTGCTCGGCGAAATCCGCGGCCGTGTGCAGACCGCCGAGGGCGTTGAGTTCGGCCACCATGTCGGCTGCCAGCGCCCCGCGGTAAAAGGCATCCGCGCCTTCAGCTGCCATCAAGCGCAGCGATTTCGCCAACGCCGGAAAGCGCATCACCTCGCCCACGCGCGGCGCACGACCGTCCTTGAGCAGATGCAGTCGAGCGCCGTCGTTCCGGCCGATCTTGTCGACGAGGCCCGCCCAATCGTGAGCGACACGGGGCGCGACGGCGAAGCCGCCGTCCGCAGCCTCGATCGCGGGCGCCAGCGCTGCACCGAGTGAAATCGTGCCGTGATCACGCAGCAACGTTGCCCACGCATCGACGGCGCCCGGCACCGTGACCGCGTGCGGGCTGGTGACCTCGATGGTCGAAATGCCTTTGCGGGCGAACCAATCCGACGTCGCGGCGGCCGGTGCGCGACCGGAGCCGTTGAGGGCGATGAGGCCGGATCCGGCGCCGGTACCGGGCTTGTGCAGCAGCGCGAAGCAATCGCCCGCGAAGCCGGTCATCGCGGGTTCGATCACGCACAGCAGGGCCGTTGCCGTCACGGCGGCATCGACGGCATTACCGCCGCGCTTCAGGCAATCGATGGCCGCCAACGTTGCCTGCGGATGCGATGTGGCCGCCATCGCGTTGCGCGCGATGGTCGGTGAGCGGCCGGGGAAATGATAGGAGCGCATGGCTTGCCTCGTGTCATGATTTTGCATCTCATGACAGGAGTTCGGTCGCGCTTCCAGTGCGCCATTCGCACGCGGCGACGAGCCAATTCTATCTGCCTTGGGTCGACCTGACGCCGGCCATCGGCACCGACGGCATGGCTTCCTTGGGATCGAGCGACATCCAGAGCTTCGGGTTGAGATACGATTGACGCATGATGAAATGATACGGCGTTTTGTGCCAGATCTTCATGTCGTCGGTCTTGTTGTCGAGCACATAGTCACCCGACACCGTGCGCACTGTCAGCACGGCATGCCCCTCGCTCTTCTCGTCGAGAACGACCGTCATCAGCAGCGCACTCGCGGGCCACCCGGCGCGCATGAGAAGTTGGCGTTTCAGCAGCGCATAGTCTTCGCAGTCGCCCTTGCCGTTGCGCGGAATGGCCCAATGTTCCTGGACACCGTAGTTGTCCGTGTCGGAGACCGGTTCGATCTCCTTGTTGATGCGCTTGTTGAGCCTGGACAGCTCGGCGAGCTCGGCCGCGTTGCCGGCGCGGCGACCGTCTTCGAGGGCGCCTTCGCGGCATTCAGCTGCCTCTCGATTGCAGAAGTCGACGAAGCCGTAGGGTGGTTGCGTGACGCCGAACACGCGCAGATACGGCGATCCGCGTTCCTGCGAGGCGCTTGGGTTCGACGGTTCGGCTGCGGCGGCGGAGCAACCGACAGCAAGAGCGAACAACACTGGCAATACAACGCGCACGGACCGTTTCCTTTTTCGGGAACACTCGACAGCGGTCAGGCCTGGACAGATACGCGACACGTCACAGGCACTGTCGTTTTGACAGGGCTTTGCGGCGAAGGTTTCGTGAAACCCTCGGCCGTCAGCCGAAATACTTTCTCAGGGCGTTCGGATGCTGGACGTCGGCGAACTGCACAGCGATACCTTCAGGACGATGACGGATGACTTTGCAGCGCACGTTGCCGAGCTTGATTTCGGTGCCGAGTTCCGGTCGCGCAGGCGTCGCGATAAAGGCCCCCGAGAGCGAGAAATCGACGACCTGGCACGAGATCGTCAGGCCTTCGACGAGGGTCAGACTCTGCATCGCGTTCTTCGGCTTCATGCGTTCGTGGCGGCGTTCGGCGAAATCGCCGAGGTGTGGTCGATTGATCAGGAACGTCAGTTGCGCCGCCAGCTTTTCGCGTTTGTGCGGCGTCGCGATCAATTTTAAACCGAAACCACCCGCGATATTGCGCACGACGGTGCCCTCGAGG
>JANOAW010000010.1:0-5745 GCA_031411355.1 Hyphomicrobiaceae bacterium
TTCTGGACCGACCAGATCCGCTACCGCCTCTGAGCGGCGTGGTGCGCGGGCATGCGCACTGTCTCGATCTGCACGCACGAACTCGTCACTTCAAGCGCACGGTCACACGGTCCGTGCGTCCTTTCGCATCGACGACCGTCAACTTGACGAAACCGCGACCGATCCCGTCGAGCACGGCATCGCGCTTCAGCGGATCCGACACAAGCGGCTTGCCGTCCACCAGCCACGTCAGCGGCAGCACACCGCCCTCGGCACGCACGACGATAGGCTCACCGTCACTCGGCTCCGCTTCGATTTCGGAGCGGTCGGGCGGAAACGCTATGCCGACCGGCGGCTCTCGGAACAACGCCGGCTGCAGCGCGCTGTCGACATCAAGAAACCGTCGCAGCGTCGGCGGCAGATCGATCGTGCTCGCACGCAACACGCCATGCGGTGGCGCCGCGAATGCCGTGCGCCGTTCAGATACGCGCTGGAACGCATCGAACAGCAGCGGAGCAGCGGTTTGCCGGCCATTGATCCCCGACACCGCCGCACCGTCTGGTCGACCAACCCAGACGACGATGGTGGTGCGTCCGTCAAAACCCGCCGACCACGCGTCGCGATAGCCGTAAGACGTTCCGGTCTTGTAGGCGATCTGGCCCGACTTGGCATTGGTCGGTGCGGGCGCGCTTTTGAGAATATCGCGCACATAGAAGGCGGCCACGTCCGACATCAGCCGTGTCGAGCGATTGGCGCGCGTCGCGCTGCCGCCGGGCGTGATATCGACCGCGTCGCGCCGATGGGACAACATCACCGGCGCCCCGCCGCGGGCGAGCGTCGCATAGAGTTGCGCCAGATCGCGCGGTGTCATGCCGAGACCGCCGAGCGCGATGGCGAGCGAAGGTTCAGCGTCCTTCGGCAATTGCGGCTCCAGTCCGATCGCCGTCAGACGGCTGTAGAATTTTGCCGGACCGACGGCGTCGAGCACGCGCACCGCTGGGATATTGAGAGATTTTGCCAGCGCTTCACGGATCGTGATCGTACCCTGGAAGTCATGGTCGAAATTCTTCGGCACGTAGGTGCCAAAGCGCGCCGGCCGATCCTCGATCAATGTTTCCGGATGCGCGATGCCGGCATCGAACGCCATACCGTAGATCAGCGGCTTTAATGTCGATCCCGGCGACCGCGACGCGCGCAGCATGTCGACGCCACCTTGCCGATCCTCGTCGAGATAGCCGGCCGAACCAACGTGGGCGCGAACCTCGCCGCTGGCGTGGTCGACGGCGATGATGGCGGCCGACAAGCCGTTGCCCAGCATTTTGACGTGGTCGCGAGCGAGCGCCTCGAGCGCTGCCTGCCACCGCACGTCGATGGTGGTTCGGTGAACCAGTCGCGTCTGGTCGCGAGCAACCTCGGCATCGGATAAGTGCGGCGCGAGTTGCGGCGGCGCGCGGCGCTCGGTCGGAACTTTGTCGAGGCTCGCGCGACGGGCGTCGTCGAGCGTAATCACGCCTTTTTCAGCGACGGTCGCAAGCACGCGATCACGCGCGATCTTAGCCGCCGCAGCGTACCGGTCCGGACGGCGGGCATTCGGCGCCTGCGGCAAGGCGACCAGCAGCGCCACCTCCGCATGTGACAGCCGACGCGGCTCCTTGCCGAAATAGATCAGCGAAGCCGCGCGCACGCCTTCGATGTTGCCGCCGAACGGCGCCAGACGCAGATACAGGTTCAGGATCTCGGTTTTCGACAGCCGGCTCTCGATCTGCACCGCACGGATGATCTGGCGCAATTTGCCATAGGCTGACTTGCCGTGCTCGCCGTCGAGCAACCGCGCCGCCTGCATGGTGAGCGTCGAGCCGCCCGAAACGAGTTTGCCCTTGCGCGCCACCTCCGTGGCGATGCGGACATATCCGATCGGGTCGACCCCACGATGTCGGCTGAAGCGTCGATCTTCGAATGCGAGCAGCATCTTCACGTACACGGGATCGACGTCGGCGACCTCGGCCGGCAGGCGCCAGCGGCCATCCGGCGTCGTATAGGCGCGCAACAAATTGTCGTTGCGATCGAGCACGACGACAGACTGGTCGGCTGCGCGCGCCAATGGCGGTGCGCCCATGCGTTTCGTCTCGATGCCGATACCGAGCGTGGCAGCGAGCGCCACGATCGACAGTCCGATGCAGAAACCGCGCACACGCATGTCACTTCCCCGTCACGTCGAGGCGACCGCTGGCGGTACGGGCATGACGGTCCGGTCGATACATATCCTCGACCGTCGCGGCCGGATGCACGAACGAGCCGGGCGTCACAGCGCGCACGATATAGGCGACGGTGGCCTCTTTGATCGGTCCCCGTGCGACCTTGGCGTCGTCGTCGCCGTCGTCGTCGGCAGTGCGATTGCGCCGCGCGCTATCGGCGCTTGAGAAATCGAATGCGGCGATCACCTTGTCATCACGGAAGTCAGTGTGCTGCGGTTTACGGCCGCCCTTCAACCAGTCGAGCGATTTGACGTCGCCGCTGTCGACGAGCCGCGGATTTTCGACTTCGAGACCGGCCGGCAACCGATCCACGACCATGATTCGGCCGCCCGCCGTTTCGGCTTCGACCTTGACGACGACGACGAGGCGCTCGTTCTGTTTCAAACTCGACGTGCCGCCCGTCGCACTTTTGAGATCGATCGGCGTGCCATCGAGCGCGAAGTAGCTGCGCGTCAACTTGAAGCCCTTCGACACCGCCGGCTCGGGCGTCAATGCGTTGCCGATCACCGAGATGACGGCGCTCGTCGCCGTATCGGCGTCGTTGGTCACCACGACAGGCGCGGCGGCGAGGTCCTTGGCCGAGAACGATCGCATCAGTTTTCCACTGTGCGCCTTACCATCGATCGACAGTTGCGCCGCATTCGCCTCGTCGCCGAGCGCGCGCGCGGCGAGTAGCAACCACGCCTGCTCCTGCGTCGAGGTGTACGATCTGGCGGCATAACTCTTGGCCAGCACATCGACGAGCTGCGGGGTGCGCGCACCGATCATTTTCGTTTCGCTCGCCAGCGTCACGACGGCCGCCCGGTCTCGAAGGCTCGAGCCATAATCTGCCCGGAAACCGTCAGGCTCTGGTTTGTCGAGCGACTTGAGCGCCGCCGCGAACGCCGTTTCGGCCCGCGCCTGATCGCCGAGCAGGCTGGCTGTGGCGCCGAGATGCGCCAGCGCCAGCGGTGTCGAGAAGCGATCCATGCGCGCATCGACGAAGTACCGCAGTTCGCCCGACGGCGCGCGACCACCACGCGCCAGCACATAAAGGGCATAGGCGCGGCTCTCACCCCCTTTGTCGAAGTCCTGCGCGTAGCCGACGAAATTCTGCAATCGATCGAGCGCCAATTTGAGATTGCGTGCATCGACCGCGACCTTGCCGTCGCGAGCGCGCAGCAGGAAATCGGTGACGTAGGCCGTCAGCCACATATCGCCGTCGGACGGTCCCCAGATGCCGAACGCCCCCGAGCTGTCCTGCATCTCGAACAGACGCTCGACCGCCTTGGCGAGCCGCTCCTTGAGTTCGGCGTCCTGCCCGATGCCGATCTGGCGCGCGACGTCGTTGGCATAGAGCAACGGCAGCGCGCGGCTCGTCGTCTGTTCGGCACAGCCGTAGGGGTAACGATCGAGCTGATCGAGAATCCCGGCGACGTCGAGGGACGCCATCGGGCCGACATTGACGGTTGCCTTCGCCGACGACGGAATCAGATCCTGCATCAGATCGCGCGAGATCGTCAGCTTACCGCTCTTGGAGGCGAGCTGCACCGTTGTCGTGCGGCGAATATCGCCAGACGGTGGCTTGACGTCGAACATCATGGGCCGCTGCACGGTGATGCCGTTCGGCCCGACGGCCGTGATCATCAGCGGCATGCGTCCGAGATCTGTCGGCTGCAGCTGTAGGCTGTCGAGCTTTTTTTCGCCGACCTTCAACGCCAACGTTTTTTCGCCGAGCGTCTGCGCCGGCAGACCGCCGACGGGATTGAACGTGACGGTGACTTTGTAGTCGGCGGCGGGGCCTTCGATGTTGTGCACGTCGACGGACAGGCGCGCGGTATCGCCGAGGGTCAGGAAGCGAGGGCCCGTGACGGTCAGCGCCACGGCGTCGCGAACCAACATGTCCTTCGACGACGAGCCGACTTTATCGCGGCTCCAGGCGACTGCTGAGAGACGTACCGCGCCGTTGAACGCCGGCAGAATAACCGGCACCTGTGCGATGCCGTCGGCATCGACCTTCACGATGCCAGAGAATAGAGCCAGCGTGGCTTCCGTCGGCGGCGACGCGTTACCGGCGACACTGATGTCGCCGCCCGAGCGCAAGCGTCCTTTCTCGGCGCGCATGCCATCGATCAGGCGGCTGTAGTAATCGCGGATGTCGAGCCCGAGTTTGCGTTGACCATAGAACCACGCTTGCGGTTTCGGCGCCTCGAAGCGCGTGAGGTTGAGAATCCCGATATCGACCGTCGACAGGGTGACACGTGCCTCTTCACCGGCAGCGAGCCCGGACAGCTTGACCGGCACCATCATGGCACTACCGGGCTTGACCTTGTCGGGGGCCTGGATGGCGACGTCGAGCGTACGTGTGTCCTGGTCGACGGCGAGCCAGCGCAAGCCGAGTGCACGACCGGGCATGCGCTTGGCTGGGCCATCGAGCGGACGGTAAAGCGTGACGCTGACGTAAGCGCCGGCTCCCCAATCCTTCGACACCGGCACGCGCACTTCGCCGCCACCAGCGGCGATGTCGGCTTCGGCGAAAGCGTGCACCTTGCCACCGAGCACGCTGACGAGGGCCTTGCCGGCAAACCTCGACGACACCTTCACCCGCGCGACATCGCCGGCTTTGTAGGTCGGTTTATCCAGGACGATGTCGAGCATTTCAGGGCTGTCGGCGGCGTCGTCGGCGTGCCAGCCGGCGTTGAATCCATAACTCGAGACGACCGATCCGTCCTCCCGTTTGACGTCGAGGCGATAGCGACCCCAATCGACCCTGGCAGTAATTTCGCCGGCTTTATCGGCAGCGATATCGAGCGCACCCGATGTCACACGGCGCGTGAACGTCTGCATTTCGTAGGACGTGTTGCCGCCATTGGACATCCACTGCCAACGTTGTTCGAGACGCGACAATTCCCACTTGAGACCTTTTTCGGCAGCGCTCGTGCCGGTCGCATCGAGCACGATCACCTGGAACGTCTCGGTCTCGCCTTCGCGCGCCTGATTGTCCGCAAACGCCGGCTTGATCCCGATGCGTGCCTGCGCCAGATCGACCGGCATCGTTACGCGCCGCTCGATGGTGCGGCCGCTCGCCTCGCGCAACTTCACGATCACGTCGGCTTCGAGAGGGCGCGTCGTCTTGTCCAGCTTCGGCAGTGTCACCTTCACCATCGACGTGCCGTCAGCCGACGTCTCCGTCAGATCCGCGAGAGCTTCGCGCACCGTCGGCGTCTTCTCGTCCGACACGCCGAAATGATATCCGGGATAGGATGGCAGCCCACCCTTGGCCGGCTTCACGATCACTTCACCTTCGACGGCGAGATTGGCGGCCGGCGGCCCATACAGATACGTGCCCGCGATTTTGATCTGGCCGCCCTCGGCAGTCACGGCGGCGCTCGCCGGCGTGAGCTTGAGATCCATGCGCTCGGGCACGAAGTCTTCGACCAGGAACGACACGGACGCGATCGGATCTGCCTTCGGATCGGTGTAGAATTTCACCCGCCAGGTGCCGGTCATGGCGGTGGCACCGAGCGCGAGG
>JANOAW010000011.1:0-4322 GCA_031411355.1 Hyphomicrobiaceae bacterium
ACCGCGCTCGGCGGCGACAATCGCACGAGCTGCGCCGTGCTGGTGACGCTGGCAGCAGAACTCGCCCGTCATCCGGACATCGACCACGCACCGCTGGTTCTGGTGTTCTGTGTGCGCGAAGAGAGCGGCTTGTGGGGTGCGCGCCACATCGATCCGAATGACATCGGACCGGTTTCCATGGGCTTCAATTTCGACGGCCGGGCGCCGTCGGATGTCGTGGTCGGGGCGGTCGGCGGCGACAAATGGGCGGTCGAAATTCACGGTCGGGCTTCGCACGCCGGTGTGGCACCGGAGCGTGGGATATCGGCGACCATGATCCTTGCGCTCGCCCTCGCGCAGGTGCGCAAGGGCGGCTGGTTCGGCAAGATCGTCAAAGGCAAGCGCGTCGGGACCAGCAACGTCGGCCCGGTCAGTGGCGGCCCGATCACGGGAGGGGTTGGCCGACCGGCGGGCGACGCAACGAACGTCGTGACCGATTATGTCTGCGTCGAGGGCGAGAGCCGCAGCCAGGATCTGGCTTTCATCAAGGACATCACGACCGCCTACAAAGTCGCGTTCACAGACGCCGCCAAGATCGTGACCAACAGCGAGGGCAAGGCCGGCAAGGTCAAGTTTACGTCGGCGCTGGGATACTACCCGTTCGAAATCAAGGCAAAGGACGCCGTCGTGCAGCGCGCCGTCCAAGCCGTCACCGATATCGGATTAACACCCAACGTCATGCTTGCGAGCGGCGGCCTGGATGCCAACTGGTTGGTGCGTCACGGTGTGCCGACGGTGACGTTCGGCGCTGGCCAGAACGACGTGCACACGGTCGATGAATGGATCGACATCCCGCGTTTCCAGGATGCGTGTCGGTTGGCCCTGCACATCGCAACGGGACGTTGAGCACTCACGTTCAGGCGAACATGATCGGCAGTTTGCGTGATGCGCCGGTGAGCCAGCCCGGCACCGGCAAACCCTTGGCCGCAAGAAATTGCGGATTGAACAGTTTCGACTGATAGCGCGTGCCGGCGTCGCACAGGATGGTCACGATGGTGCGGCCGGGTCCCATGGCTTTGGCCATGCGTACCGCCCCCGCCACGTTGACGCCGGACGAGGAACCGAGACACAGCCCCTCTTCCGCGAGCAACTGGAACACGACTGCGACGGCCTCGGCATCGGGGATTTGAAAGGCGTGATCGATCGTCAAGCCTTCCAAGTTGCGGGTTATGCGGCCCTGGCCGATGCCCTCCGTGATCGATGATCCCTCGGATTTCAATTCACCGGTCGTGTAATACGTGTAGAGCGCCGCGCCTGGTGGATCGGCGAGGCCGATTTTGATGTCAGGGTTGTGCGCTTTGAGGCCCAATGCTGTGCCGGCCAGCGTGCCGCCGGAGCCGACCGCACAAATGAAACCGTCGACCTTGCCGTCGGTCTGGCGAAAGATTTCCGGGCCAGTGGTTGCGACGTGGGCATCGCGATTGGCGGTGTTGTCGAATTGATTTGCCCAGATGGCACCATTGGGCTCGGTCGCGTTCAAGGCCTCCGCAAGGCGCGCTGAATATCTGATGTAGTTATCGGCGTTCTTGTAGGGGACCGCCGGGACTTCGACCAGTTCGGCACCGAGCAGGCGCAGGGTGTCTTTTTTCTCTTGCGATTGCGTCTCGGGGATGACGATGACGGTTCGAAAACCCATGGCGTTGCCAAGCACTGTCAGGCCGATGCCGGTGTTGCCGGCCGTGCCTTCGACGATGGTTCCGCCCGGCCTCAAGGTACCGCGGGCGATCGCATCCCGAATGATGAACAGAGCGGCGCGATCCTTGACGGATTGACCGGGATTCATGAATTCGGCCTTGCCGAGGATGGTGCACCCGGTCTCGGCCGATGCGCGTCTGAGCTTGATCAGCGGCGTGTCGCCGACTGCGTGCACAATCGATTCAGCTGTCTTCACGGGCCAGTCCTCGTCACGGGTCAGTCTCGTCTCACGGGTCAGTCTCGTCGTGTCGCCGTCGATTCACCTGCACAGTTCAGATCCGTGAAAATGTGCCGAAATCTAGCGCCGCTTAACCACGCTTTAACCGCGACCGGTCATTGTCAAACGGTAACTTGAAGCGTGCAGGCCACCGCGACGGGCGCCTGTTAAAATGAAGGTAAGCGAAATGAACAGCTCTCTCAAGGCAAGCTTTGCCGCCCTCGCTGTCGCGGCGTCTGCATCGGCTGCAGTTGCGGCCGATCTCGGCGGTTCGCGCGGCTCGATCAAGGACAACGCCTACGAGCCCGCACCGATGGCGCATGTCGCCCGTGGTCCGGCCGGCAACTGCTACTTCCGCGGCGACGTCGGCTACTCCGTCTCGCGCGATCCGAACGTCAAGTGGGCCGTGTCGAATGGCGGCTGGAATTGGGATGAGTCGGCGGCTGCGGCTGCGGGCTACACCGGCACCTATGACCGCGCCACCAACACCTACACGGCGTCCGCGTCCGATACCGGCACCGCGCCGATCGACAGTTTCTGGCAGCAGACGTCGACGTACATGGGTGACAGCGTCACCAGCACGTCGATGGAAAACGGCTGGTTCGGCGGCATCGGTATCGGTTGCGGATCCGGCTCGCGCGGCCTGCGCGGCGAAGTCATGCTCAACCACATCGGTCATCGCAAGATCGACGGCACGCCGATCGACTACAACAACGGCGGCCCGCAGCCCGTCATCGGCGTGATCCCGGCACCGTACCCCGGCGTCGTCGACCCGCTGCACACCAGCGTCTCGTCGACCACGTTGATGTTCAACGGCTACTACGATTTCGGCAAGTTTTCAAACTTCACACCGTATGTCGGCGCCGGCGTCGGTGTCGCCTACAACCGCATGAGCGACGTCTACTTCACGGGCAACCCGGACCTGTTGGCCCGCATCCAGGGCGACAGCCGCCTTTCGCTCGCCTGGTCGTTGATGGCCGGCGTCGGCTATCAGGTGACCGACCGGGCCGTGCTCGACTTCGGCTACCGCTACATGAACTACGGCAAGGCGCAGTCGGGCCAGATCGACAGTGCCGGCTACGTCAATCCGCGTGTCTATGTGAACGACATGTCGGCGCACGAGTTCAAAGTCGGCCTGCGTTATCACTTCGGCGGCAAAGAGTGCTGCGCCGAGCCGGCTTACTCTCCCATGAAATGATGGGCCGATGAAGTAACGGCCGATCACGACATCCCCCGTCCTCTCCGACGGTAACTCCACGCCGGCCCTCATACGGGGGCCGGCGTTTTTTGTTCGTCGCAACGTTTGGTTTATCCCAATGCGGGTCTTGCTGGCGTCGATGCGGTCCGGGTAGACACGGGTGATCGTCACCGACCACCCGAGGATCCGAAGGCATGGCCGGTATCGGCTTCAAACTGCGCCGGCTCGCGCGGCAGGATTCGATTTCCTCGATCGTCGCAGCGGCTGGCCATGCCGCAATGATTGCCGCCGGTCCGTGGCTGTTCACGATCGCCACGCTCGCCGGCATCACCATCGCGACCGATCGGGTCGCGGGCCTCGACGCCTTGGCGACCTTTCGAGCCATTGTCATCTATGCATTCGCTATTTCGCTGGTTTTCTCCTCGCCCGTGACCATCGTCGCGACGCGGCTGGTCGGCGATGCGCTGTGGCTGAAGCAGCCGCGGCGTGTCCTGGGTTTGCTGCTGTTCGGCCTGTGGGTGGTGCAGGTGCCGACCGCAATCGGTGTCGGTATCGTCGTCTCGGTGTTCAAGGTACCGATCGCCGACGCCCTGGCGCTCGCGGCCATGACCGCCATCGCGTCGGGCATCTGGATCGCCATTTCATTCTGCGGTGCCGTGCGTGACTATCGAGGGGTGACGTTGTCGTTCCTGGCTGGGCTCATCGTCGCACTCGGGGCCTGCGTCGTCACCGCGATCTTCGGTGGCACACATCTCGCCATGGCATGCGCGTTCGCCGGCGGCCTCACTGTGGTGTTGTTCGGTTTGATCGGACGGGTGATCTCGACGTTCCCCCATCCTGTCGCCTCCCTCAGCACCGTCGGCCGCGCCTACCGCGACGGGTTCAGGACCTACTGGGCCATCTGCTTCGGTGCGTTTCTCGGCACGGGGGCGGTGTGGGTCGACAAGGTCGTGTTCTGGTTTTCGGAGGTCGGGGAAGCCGTCGGCAACGGCTTGCGCCATGCGCCGATCTACGACAGCACCATGTTCATCGCCTCACTTGCCCTGATACCCGCCTTGTCGTCGTTCGTGGTCAACCTGGAAACAGGGTTTTTCGTCCGTTATCAGCGCTTTTCTGCGACCATAGCCACTCACGGAACCTTCGATCAGATCGTGGCGGCACGTCAGCGGTTGG
>JANOAW010000012.1:0-5011 GCA_031411355.1 Hyphomicrobiaceae bacterium
GATGGCAGCGCGCTCGCCGGCGTGCTGCTGCAGGATGTGCGCACCGGCGCGTTCAAGTTCGTGCGCGCAAAAGCCGTTCTGCTCGCGACCGGCGGCGGGCCGACCATGTACAAGTATCACACACCGTCCGGCGACAAGAGCATGGACGGCCTCGCCATGGCGCTGCGCGCGGGCCTCACGCTGCGCGACATGGAGATGGTGCAGTTCCACCCAACGGGCGTGCTCGCGGGCAAGGGCACGCGCATGACCGGCACGATCATCGAGGAAGGTTTGCGTGGCGCGGGCGGTTATCTGCTGAACGGCCAGGGCGAGCGCTTCATGTTCAACTATCATGAGCGCGGCGAGCGCGCGACGCGCGACCTCGTCTCGCAATCGATGTATCGTGAGATGCAAGCGGGACGCACGACGCCGAACGGCGGCATCTACATCGCCATGGGCCACCTCGGGCCCGAGAAGGTGCGCAAACAGTTCAAGGGCATGGTCGAGCGCTGCGCCGACTGCGGCTTTGACCTCGCGGGCGGCAAAGTTGAAGTCGTACCGACCGCGCACTATCTCATGGGCGGACTTGAGTGCGACGTCGACACGCGCACGGCGCTGCCGGGCCTTTACGTCGCTGGCGAGGACGCCGGCGGCATGCACGGCGCGAACCGCCTCGGCGGCAACGGCGTTGCCAACTCGACCGTATTCGGCGGGATTTCGGGTGATATGATGGCGGCGGATGTCGCCAAGGATCGCGCGCAACGGGAGCCCGATCTCGCTTCTGTCGCGGCCGAGATCGACCGCGCGACGCGGCCTTTTCGCCAGCCGCGCGGCAACATCAATGTGCTGCGTGAGACGCTGCTTGAGCGCATGTGGGAGGATGCTGGGATCATCAGGACGCAGGATCGCCTCGCCCGCGCGACAACGATGCTCGATGATCTCGCTGCGGATCTTGCGGCAACCGGCGTGGCTGATGGCGACCGCGCGTTCAATCTCACCTGGGCCGACTGGCTCAATCTCGACAGCCAGATCCTCGTCTCAAAGGTCATCACGGCGGCAGCCTTAAAGCGCGAGAATTCGCGCGGCGCACACTATCGCGATGACTTCCCCGATGCCGGCGCGCTTGAAGCATCGCGCTATACGCGCGTGCGCATCGAGGCTGAGCGGTTGGACGTGTCGGACGCACCGGTAAAGTTCACGCTCGTCAAACCTGGCGAGACGCTGCTGGTCGATAAAGCGGCGGCGGAGTGACGAGACATGATCCCCACCGCCCTCCTCCAATCCACCGCCGAGACCTTGATGGCCAAGGCTGCCATCGAGATCCCCGACGATTATCTCGGCGGGCTGCGTGCTTGCGCCAACACGGAGAAAGGCGATCTCTCGGCGTTCGTCATCAAGGCCATGCTCGACAACTATGAGGCCGCCAAGGAGGACCGCCGTGCCATGTGCGGCGATACCGGCGTGCCGCGTTGGTACGTGAAATATGGCAACGATGCGCGTGTGCAGGGCGGACCAGTGGCGCTCGAAGCGGCGCTGCGGCGTGCGACGGCGACGGCGACGCAAGACGTGCCGCTGCGCCCGAACCGCGTGCATCCGCTCTGGCGCACGGATCACAACAACAACGTCGGCATCAACGCGCCGGAGATCGAATACGCGTTCCACCCCGACGGCGACTGGATCGACTTGACGACGGTGCACAAAGGCGGCTTGTTCGGTTCGGACTATCGCATGCTGTTTCCGGGCGACGGCATGGACGGCATCCGTCGCTTTTTTCTCGATACGCTTGTTGGTTTCGGCAAGCGCGGCCTCGCCTGCCAGCCGGCCATCGTCGGCATCGGTCTCGGCGGTTCCAAGGACACCTGCATGGCGCTTGGCAAGCAGGCGTCGTGCCTGCGCACCGTCGGCTCGAAGAATCCCGATCCGAAGATTGCGGCGCTTGAAGACGAGTACAAGCTGCTTGGCAACTCGATCGGCATGGGCGCCATGGGCTTCATGGGATCGTCCATGGTCGTCGCGTGCAACATCGAGGTTGGATATTGCCACACCGGCGGCATGCCGATGAGCGTCCACATGTTCTGCCTCTCCTCGCGCCGCGCAACGGCCCGCATCCACGCCGACGGCCGCGTTGAGTATCGGACCGACCCGCAGTGGTTCACGGACTATTCGCGCCGGACCGGCGTCGCGTGGGAAACCACAGGCCACGCGTTGGAGGCGGCGGAATAAATGCAAGTGGGAGTGAAACATCGCGGCGCGGACGCGGTTGTCGAGTCGCTGAAACGCGCGGGCGTGCGCAACGTGTTTGCGTTGTCCGGCAATCACATCATGTCGCTGTTCGACGCGTTGTACGGCTCCGGTATCGAGATCATTCACACGCGCCACGAAGCGGCGTGCGTGCACATGGCGGACGCCTACGCGCGACTGACAGGCAACGTCGGCGTTGCACTCGTTACAAGTGGGCAGGGTTTCACCAACGCTGCAGCGGGGCTGCCGACAGCGCTCGCGGCTGACAGTCCGGTGCTGCTGCTGTCAGGCGACACGGCGACCAACGAAGTCGGGCGCGGGGCGTTCCAGGAGCTTGATCAGGTGGCGATATCGCGGCCATCGACAAAGGCGTCGCAGCGCATCGAAACAGGCCATGATCTCGGCAATGGCATCTTGCGCTCGATCAGCACTGCATTGAGCGGGCGGCCGGGCCCGGTGCACGTCGCGCTGCCGAGTGATCTGCTTGAACAGCCGGCCAGCACTGCGATCCCCGCAATGGCTGAGCGCATCGACCTGCCAATCGATATCGACGCGCTACGTCAGATCGCTGCGGTTGTTGCTTCCGCCGCGCGACCGATGATCCTTGCCGGTCCCGTGTTTGCGCGTCTAAGCTGGCGCGTCGCGCTCGACATGTTTGAGCGCCAGGCGCGCATCCCGGCCACGCTGATGGAAAGCCCCCGGGGACTTGGTGATCCGGGCCTTGGTGCTTTCGCTGAGGTGCTGCGCGAGGCCGATCTGATCGTGCTTGTCGGCAAGCCGCTCGATTTCACCTTGCGCTTCGGTGCCCCGACAGGCTTCGCCGCGAGCGCAAAATTCATCGTCATCGACCCCGACGAGGCGCTCATCGCAAGGGCCGAACGTGAACGTCCCGGCCAAGTTGTTGCGCATGTATGTGCCGATGCGGACCTTGCTCTGACGGCGCTCGGTTCGATGCTCAAAGGCGGTGATGGCGGCACTTGGTGCAATCAAGTGCGGGCGGCACGGGACTTCAGACCGCCACACTGGTCAGACGTCGCCGGTGCCAACGGCCTCCTGCACCCCGTCGAAATGTGCCGCGCTGTGCAAGACGTTCTGGCGCGAGACCGCGACAGCATTTTCATTGCCGACGGTGGTGAAATCGGCCAGTGGGCGCAAGCCTGCATTAGTGCCCCACGCCGTGTCAACAACGGTGTCGCCGGCTCCATCGGCGCATCGATCCCGTTCGCACTCGCGGCGCGCGTGGTGGAGCGCGAGGCCCCTATCATCGCCGTCATGGGCGATGGCACGTTCGGCTTCCATATGGCGGAGTTCGACACGGCCGTCCGCCATGGACTGCCGTTCGTCGCGGTCGTCGGCAACGACGCGTGCTGGAACGCGGAACATCAAATCCAGCTGCGCACATATGGTGCCGATCGCGCGCACGGCTGCACGCTTTTACCGACGGCGTATGAGGCCGTTGCGTCGGCCCTCGGTGGCTATGGCGAACGCGTAACGACGCATGAACAACTTGTGCCTGCCATTGAACGTGCCATCTCAAGCGACAAGCCCGCCTGCATCAACGTGATGATCGAGAGCCACGCGGCCCCAACCATCCGCAGGTCGTTATGAAGGATTGACCAATGTTTGGGACGAGTGGTGCGATGGTATCGATGATGCGCGAGGTGACGGAATGGAGCAGGATCGCAAAATGAGCCAAGGCAAAAGCTTCTGTGCAGTCGCAGCTGTTGTGGCGGCTATTTTGGCTGGCAGCGTCAGTGCCCTCGCCCAATACCCGAACAGGCCAATCACAGTGGTCGTGCCGTTCGCTGCCGGCGGTCCAACCGACGTCTTTACCCGCATGGTCGGAGACCACATGTCGCGCACACTCGGTCAGCAGTTGATCGTGGAAAACGTCGCGGGCGCGGGCGGGACGACGGGGATGACGCGCGTCGCGACCGCCACGCCTGACGGTTACACGATCGGTGTCGGCAATATGGGAACGCAGTCGGCCGCGCCCGCGCTCTATCCGAACCTCAAATATGATCCCGCCAAGAGCTTCACGCAGATCGGCGTTGTCAACTTCACGCCGCAGACGATCGTTGCCAAGAAATCGATCGCGGCAGGTTCGATGCAGGAGTTCATGCAGCATCTCAAGGCGAGCAGCGGAACGCTCAACTACGGCCATGCCGGCGTCGGCTCGATCTCCTAT
The DNA here is from genome assembly GCA_031411355.1 of Hyphomicrobiaceae bacterium. GTDB lineage: Bacteria > Pseudomonadota > Alphaproteobacteria > Rhizobiales > Hyphomicrobiaceae > JABFRJ01. Next base: position 4,409 of record JANOAW010000012.1, read on the forward strand.
GTGTCCGGCGCCCTATTCAATCATCAGTTCGGTTATACGCCGGGCCTCATTTCCTATCGTGGCACTGGGCCGGCAATGAACGATCTCGTCGCCGAGCACATCGACTACATGATCGACCAATCGAGCAACACCATCCCTCAGATCCAGGCTGGTACAATCAAGGCTTTCGCGGTGGCACACGCGACGCGGATAGAGGCGTTACCGAATGTGCCGACGACGAAGGAACTCGGCGTGGACTACATCTTCAGCGCTTGGAACGCGATGGTTGGTCCCGCCGGCTTGCCGAAGGAGGTGACGGACAAGCTGGCCGACGCTCTGAGCAAGGCGCTCGACGATCCAGCGAACAAGAGGCGCTACGTGGACCTAGGCAGCACCGCGCCCGATGGTGCCGAACGCGGTCCCGCTGGCCTGCAACGGCTCGTGGAGAGCGAGGTTGCCCGTATCACGCCAGTGCTGAAGGCAATCGCGGGCGTTAAATCGGTCGAGAGAAACTGAGGCCCTGCCATGACCATCAAAGCTGCCGTCTGTACCGGCATCAACAAGCCGCTCGAGATTCTCGACCTCGACCAGGAGGGGCCGAAAGCGGGTGAGGTCCGCGTCAAG
>JANOAW010000013.1:0-1985 GCA_031411355.1 Hyphomicrobiaceae bacterium
GTCGTATCCGGCAGGCCAACGGGGTTGGTTTGCTGGTTGATGATCGGCGCGTGGTTGACGGCCGGAGTGGCGGCAATAACGGCCGACGCGTCCGAGAATACTTGTTCGTGGAAGCCCTTGCCGTCCGTGTAGCTCGCGACAAGGCGAACAGTGTCTCCAAGCAGCTGGTCGGTGATGACAAGCGTCGTCGCCGTCGCGCCGGTGAGGTTGATCCAGCCGGGGTGCGCCACATCCTGCTTCTGCCATTGCAGCGTGACAGCGCCGACAATGCCGTCGCCATCGGTGATGCCGAAGCGTGCGAGTGCAGCGTCGTTGAACGAGAGGGTGTCACCGATGACCGGCGCCGCGATGGCGCCCACCGGGCCCGCATCAGTCAGCACCAGTCCGCCATTGGCCACGGTCGCGACACGGTTCGTGCCGAGGCCGCCGCTGATGCCGGCAACTGTAGACGTCAGCGCGATGTTTCCGCGTACGTTGAGCTCGACCGATTTGTCGACGAATTCCAGTCGCTCGATGTTACGGACCATGTCCGTGCCATCGTTCACGGCCGGGATACCCGGCGTGCCACCGCCACCACCGCCACCGCCGTTGTTGATGGTCGGCGAGTGGATGACCTGGACGAAGCCCTGCGCGTCGCCGCGCATCAGGAATGTGCCGATATTGCTCGCGCTGATCACGTTGTCGACGATGGTGAGAACGCCATCGCCATCCGAGTCGTAGCGAACGAGGTAGTTGGCGATCACGTCGTTGTAGACAGAGGTATCGACGTCCGTCGCGCGTGCGTCGGGCGAACCATCGAGATTGCCGAACACGATCTCACGCAGGATCTGCGATCCGGCCTGATAGCCCTGCATCAGTTCGACGTGCAGCCAGGCGTCGCCATCGATGATGTCGTTGCCGCCGCCGACCGGCGCCGCCACGTTGGCCGCACCGAGAGCGCGGGCAATCTTGAAGCTGTCGCCGGTGATACGGTCGCTGCCGCCACCGCCGAGCATGAAGTTGCCGTCAGAGAAGTGAACCTGGGAGCCGGGCGCGAAGAAGTTGTTGGCTGCGCCGTTCCATCCGTCCTGCAGGCCGAAGATCAGGCTGGTGTTGGCCAGCTCGTTGAGCGGATCGATCTTGCCGCCGGCTTCGCCTTTCAGGTCGTCGGCAAACTGGCTGCCGCTGACGCCTTCGGTGCTGGTCCAGAAGTCGCGAACCGCGTCGCCCGCAGGCTGGTTGGCGTTCGGCACGAAGAGACGCAGATTCATGTCCACGTCGACGCCGTGCGTTTCTTTCTCGTACGAACCCCAGTCGAAGCCGAGCTCGCCGAGGAATTTGTCGAAGCCGCCAGCGCCGAGCATGATGTCGTCGCCGGAGAAGCCCTGCATCTTGTCGCCACCGGCGCTGCCATCCAGAACGTCGTTGCCGGAAACCATCGGAACCTGGCCGGTTGCCGCACCCTGGTCGCCGACGAGACCGTCGCCGCCATCGCCGCCTTCGAGCCAATCGTCGCCGTCATTGCCGATCAGCGCGTCGTCGTCTTCACCGCCAAGAATGATGTCGTTGCCGCCACCGCCTTGTGCTTCGTCGAGGCCCGCAGCCAGGTCGATAAAGTCGTCGCCGTCGCCGCCAAACACGAGGTCGGCGCCGATGCCTGCGTTGATCGTATCATTGCCAGCGTCGCCATGGATGACGTCATCGCCAGCGCTGTCGGTAATCGTGTCGTTACCCGTACCGCCAAAGAGGAAGTCGTTTCCTCCGCCGCCGTCAATGATGTCGTCGCCCGCGTCGCCCCAGACGGTGTCGTCATCGGCCTGGCCGGCGAGCAGCTTGTCATTTCCGTCGGTGCCCCCGAGCACCATCGTGTTGCCGAAGAAGTTGTCGTCGCCGATGAAGTGGACGGTGTTGTCGGGGAGAACTTCAACGAGAAGTGCGCCCGTTTCTGCGTTGTGCAGCCAGGTGGACGAATCCGTGGCTATGCGATTGCCGTTGGCGTCGAGCAC
>JANOAW010000014.1:0-8614 GCA_031411355.1 Hyphomicrobiaceae bacterium
CCGTCCAGCGGGACGACGCCGGGCTGGTGGCCCAATCCGCGGCTGCAAGCGCGAACAGTGGCAGCACCGGCGCGATCCAGTTTCCTTGTACGCGATCGTGCAGGGCGTGCTTGAGAAAATACAGCAGCATGGGCAATGCCAGTGCCACCAGCAGGCGACGGGATTCACCGTCGCTGTCGAGCGCGAGCGCTGAGGCTCGCCGCTCTCGCCACACGAGCGTGAGGGTCGCGCACGCCATCGCGACGGCCGCCGGATTGGCCAATCCAGCAAGGGCGCCGACATACTCGGCGACGAAGGCACCCGAGTAGCTGCTGCCAGCTGCGCGGCCGAATTGTTTCACAAACGACACCCACTCGTGCTGGGCATTCCAAATCACGACCGGTGTGATGATAGCGGCAGCCAGCAGCCCACCAACGTAGGGCATCGGGTGCGCGAACCAGCGCCGCAACGAGGGCACGACGATCATGGCCGCGACGATGCCGGCGCCAAGGAATAGGCCGGAATACTTGGCTTGCAAAGCCAGGCCCGCGGCGATGCCTACTCCCAGCCATCCCCATGCCGTGCCGCTGCGCCAGACGTGGGCCAGAAACAAAACGGCTATGGTCCAGAACGTCACCAACGGTACGTCGGGTGTGGTCACGAAACCGGCGACGGCGAGCAGCGGCATGGTCTGAAACAGCAGTGCCGCCACCCAGGCGAGCGCCGGCCGTCTTGGGTAGAGCGTGCTGCCGATCACGACGATCCCGATGGTGCCGAGCGCGGTCGCCGCAGCCGACAAGGCTCGCACCCCGAACGGCGTATCGCCAAAAAGGGCGGTCGAGACACGGATCCACAGCGCGACCATCGGCGGATGATCGACATAGCCCCAGGACAGACCGCGCGCCCACAGCGCATAGTAGGCTTCGTCGAAATCAAGATCGGTCGCGCCGGCCGCGAACAGATGCAGCGCGAGCAGACCGAATGTGGCCGCGATGGTCCAACGGCGCAGGACGCCGACGTCGAACGATGAAGAACTGTGCTGCATGGCTGGCGCCGAATGCTCCTGTCCTGCGTGATCGTGTCAACGGTCGAGCGGGGCAATCGCACCGCATCGGTCGTTTGTCACGCCATGAGCGGCGCGCAGCGGCGATTGACACCCCAACGTCGACGCACCATGTGCGAGACGCGTCCAACTCCAACGATGAGCGGTGCACCATGTCGATCCGTCCTGTCACACACCTTGCCGGCACAACGCCGCATCTCGAGGGCGCCGGGGTGCGGCTCGATCGAGTGTTTGGCTTTGGTGATCCAAGTTTGACCGATCCATTTCTGATGATGGACGATTTCCGCAACGACAAACCCGCCGATTATCTGAAGGGTTTTCCGTGGCATCCCCATCGCGGCATCGAGACGATCACCTATGTGCTGGCCGGAACGGTTGAACATGCCGACAGTCTCGGCAATCGCGGTACACTCGGCGCCGGCGACGTCCAGTGGATGACGGCGGGATCGGGAATCATGCATCAGGAGATGCCGAAGGGTGATGCGCTCGGACGCAATCACGGTTTCCAGTTGTGGGCCAACCTGCCGCGCGATCTCAAAATGACCAAGCCGCGTTATCAGGATGTCGGCGCGACTGAAATCCCCGAGTTGGTCGACGACGACGGCACCCGTGTGCGTATTGTCGTCGGCTCGTTCCGGGGGCAGACCGGACCAGTCGATGGCATCGCAGCCGAGCCACAGTATCTCGACATTTCCGTGCCGCCCGGGAAGCGTAAATCGTTTCCCGTCGACACCTATCGATCGGCCTTCGCTTACATCTTCGAGGGATCGGCGACGTTCCGGGACGCATCGAAACCTCGTGGCGTTCTGGTCGAGAAGGAATTGGACGGTGACGAAGTTCACGTCCGCGACATGAGTGGCAACAGGACACTCGTGGTGTTCGGCACCGGTGACGAGGTGGTCGTCCAAGCTGGCGAAAACGGCGTCCGCTTTCTGCTTGTCTCGGGGGCGCCGTTGCGAGAGCCGGTCGCCTGGTACGGCCCCATCGTCATGAACACACAAGCGGAGTTGGACGCAGCTGTTCGCGATCTGCGAAACGGAACGTTCGTCAAAGACGGCGTGCGCACGCGCTGAGGCCGCGGTCAGCGGAGCGCGGCGCGGAAGCTGTACTCGATCGGGAAGGTCCGCTGCGCTTGTGTGAGCAACGGGTCGGGCACAGGAAAGCGGGTGGACCGAACCGCCGACAGGGCCATGTCGTCCTGAGGCGCATCACCACTGCTCGCCGTGATCGCCGCCATCTGCACCGACCCAGATAGTCCGATGGTAAACACGATTCGCGCCGTCCCGCGGCGACCGCGCCCTGACGGCGGTTTGGTTTTCGACAGGGCGGCCGCGACCGCTGACTTGTAGGCATCGACCAGCCCCGGGGGCGCCGCCGTCGCATTATCGTGAGGCACAGCGACCGTCACCGACAATGTCGTTGCATCACCCGCCAATTGGATGGACTGGTCCTGCGAGTCGGCCACTGGCGGCGCCGCATCGGCATCGGATGCTCGTTTTACGTCGTCACGTTCGACCTGGGCCACGGGTTCGACCTGCGGCATGGGCGGCTGCGGGTCGGCCAAGCGCGCATCGTTCGTCTCCAACGCCTCCGAGGCATCGGTTGAAGTCGGTTGATTTGCTACGGGTGGTGCGATCGGCGCGCCGAGCACTGTTCCGCCGGCGGCGCTCTCGACCTCGTGTGTCGCAATGGCGCTATCAAATGCCTCGCCGGTCACGATTGATACGTCGATCGCGCCGATGCGGGCGCCATCGTTGCCGAGCATGCGGGGTGCCAGGGTCAATGCACCAAGCAGCGCGCCACCGTGGAGCGCGCTCGCTAGGCCGAACGCAAGCGGAAATCGCCAATGTGCACGCGGCGCGGCGCGGACTGGCATAAGCCCGGCGCTCAATGCCGTATCGGTCGAAAGCTCGCTCATCTCGGTCGCGAGGTGCCACTTGCCGTGATGGGATGCAAGTGATCTGCCAACGATGCGTGTGCGTGCCATGGCTTGCTTTCAGCACGTTATTGCGCGTTAATAGCGTGCAGATTGTAAGTCATTGGAGACGTACCATGGCCACCGGAAACCTCGCGGTCGGATCAACCGGACTACACAACGTCGACGCGCTGCTCGGCGGGGTCAAGTGGAACACCAACGACGTCAGTTATAATTTTCCAACGTTGGCCTCCTATTACGAGGCGGCGTATGGCAACGCGACCAACGTCGTCAATGGCGTTACGGTTTCGGCCCGCCTGCCGGATGGATTTGTGCCAGTCAGTGCCAGTTTTCAACAGATGACCATCAAGGCATTCGGCGAATTTTCGGCTGTGTCGGGGTTGACCTTCAATGCCGTCACGAGTGCCGATCCGGCCAACGTGTCGATCGCGCGCACTTCGCTGCTCGGATCGGCCAGTGCGTTGCAGTTCAATGGTTTCGGATATTATCCCGGATCGACTCAGCGATCCGGTGACGTCTGGTTTGCCAGCAGTACGGGTGACGTGGGGGATACGGCGATCCTCAGTCGCGGCACATACCGGCTCGTGCTTCACGAGATCGGCCACTCTATGGGTTTGAAACACTCCCAAGACACTGGCGGCGTCGGTGTCACAGCGATGGATGCGGCATACGATTTCAACGATTATACCGTGATGAGCTATCGTCGGTATGAGAACGGACCAACGGTTTACGGCGCCAACTCGTCGTCCGGCGTCGTCTCTGAAACGGCGTGGGCGCCACAATCCTTGATGATGTTCGACATCACGGCGCTGCAGGCGATGTATGGCGCGAATTTCACGACCAATGCGGGCAACACGGTATATTCCTTCTCGACCACGACCGGTCAGATGTTGATTAATGGCCTTGGGCAGGACATTCCAGATGCCAACCGCATCTATCGAACGATCTGGGACGGCGGCGGCATCGATACCTACGATTTCTCCAATTATGCGACTGGGTTGATCGTCGATCTCAGCCCCGGCGGCAAATCCTTGCTCAGCGCAGCGCAGCTGTCGATCATGAATGTGGCGGCAAACAAAACGGCGACTGCAAACCTGTTCAATGCATTCCAATACAATGGCGACGTGCGCTCGCTGATCGAGAATGTGAACGGTGGCGGTGGAGCCGACTTCATTTCGGGTAATGCGGCCAACAACGTCATCACCGGCAACGCCGGCAACGACGCGGCTTATGGCGCCGGCGGCATCGATACATACGTCGAGACCTACGCCAACGGTGCCGGTGTCGCCTTTGCGCACACGTCTCAATTCGGCAACGGCTGGACGATCACCGGCGGCGGCTTTACCGACACGCTGTCGGCGATCGAGCTGGCAACGTTCTCCAACGGTACGGTCGCTCTGCGGCAGGCGCGCTCGAATTTCAATTTTGCCGCCACCGTCAACGATGTCGGTTCCACGTCCGACATCGTGCTGCAGGATGGTGCGGGGACGGTCGTCACATGGACCGTGCAGAACAAAGTAGCGGTCACCGGAACCCTCGTCGGTGCCGGCGTCACCGGATGGTCGGTCGTTGGCACAGGCGACATCAACGGCGATGGCGATGCCGACATTCTGCTCCAGAATGGCGGCACCATCGTCGCGTGGAACATGCAGACCGGCAACGTCCAGTCCGGTGCCGTCATCGGCGCGGGCGTCGACGGATGGAGCGTCAAAGGCACGGTCGACACCAACAACGACGGCGACGTCGACGTCATTCTCCAGAACGGCGGCACCGTCGTCGTCTGGAACATGGCGAACGGGGTAGCCGCATCGGGCACCGTGATCGGCGCCGGCGTCACGGGGTGGACGGTGGTCGGCGCCGGCGACTTCTGGGGAGACGGCTCCGGCGGCGTGCTACTTCAGAACGCCGGCACGGTGGTCGCTTGGAAAATCCAGAATGGTGTCAATGTCGGCGGCGTCGTCATGGGCTCGTTCGTTCCGGGCTGGAGCGTAAAGGGTACCGGCGATTTCAATGGCGACGGCATCACTGACGTCGTGCTCCAGAACGGCGGCACCATCGTCGACTGGATCGTCTCCAACGGCGTCGCGGTGTCCGGCAATGTCGTTGCCGCCGGCGTCGCAGGCTGGAACGTGGTTTCTACAGGGGACTACAATGGCGATGGCACCAACGACATCGCCGTCCAAAACGGCGGCACGGTCATCGAATGGACGATGCAGAACGGCCTCAACATCGGTGGCAACGTCATCGGCGCAGGCATCGGCGCCTTCACGGTCGCGTTCTGACGCAGACGTCGCACAGGTCGCAACGCACAGCTGAGCGACTTGGGCGCCAGTTGACGCCTTCGGACTTCTGCCCGAAGAGCGCGCGATCCATCCGCAACGGAGCCGTCACATGACGTCCCGCCACACCACGCTCAACATGCCGTTTCCATATTCTCTGCCCAAAGATCAGATCCGCATTCTGTTGCTTGAAGGCATTTCTGACAGCGCGGTCAATGTCCTCAAGGGCGCCGGCTACAGCCAGATCGAGCGTGTCTCGAAGGCGCTGGACGGCGATGAGCTGCGCAAGCGGCTCGTCGGTGTGCGTATGCTGGGTATTCGATCGCGAACTCAGATCACACCCGCCGCGATCGACGGAGTCCGGTCGTTGATTGCTGTCGGCTGTTTTTCGGTCGGCACCAATCAGGTCGACCTGAACGCTTGTACCGAGATGGGCATTCCGGTGTTCAATGCACCGTTTTCCAACACACGCTCGGTCGCGGAACTGACCATCGCCGAAATCGTCATGTTGATGCGGCGCATTTTTCCCAAATCCGTGTCGGCGCATGCGGGAGGGTGGGACAAGTCGGCCATCGGCTCGAACGAGGTGCGCGGAAAAACGCTCGGCATCGTTGGTTACGGCAATATCGGCTCGCAGCTTGCGGTCTTGGCCGAGAATATGGGCATGCAGGTGATCTACTATGATCACACCGACAAACTTCGGCACGGCAATACCGAGCCGGTCGACAGTCTGGATGAATTGCTAGCCCGATCGGATGTGGTGTCTCTGCATGTGCCCGAAACAGCCGGCACAGTCGGCTTGATGGGGGCATCTCAATTCGCCCGCATGAAGACGGGCGCGGTCTTCATCAACAATGCCCGTGGCTCTGTCTTCGATCCAGTTGCGCTGGCAGCAGCCCTTGCCTCCAAGCATCTCGCGGGCGCCGCAGTCGATGTTTTCCCAGTCGAACCCGGCTCCAATGCAGACCGCTTCGTCTCGCCGTTGCAAGGCCTCGAGAACGTGATTCTGACGCCTCATGTCGGCGGCTCGACCGTCGAAGCCCAGGAGCGGATCGGCGCGGAAGTGGCGCGCAAATTCGTCGAATACTCCGACGTCGGCTCGACCACCGGCGCGGTCAATTTCCCCCAGGTCCAGTTGCCGCCGCGTCCGAAGGGAACGCGCTTTCTGCAGATCCAACGCAATCTGCCCGGCGAGTTGAAGCGGCTGAACGAGGTGTTCGAGCGCCACAAAGTCAATATCGGTGCGCAATTCTACCAGACAGCGGGCGATCTCGGCTATGTCGTGCTCGACGCCGACGGCGAGGTTGCGCATGCAGACGTCATCGTGAAGGAGATTCGCGGTTTGGCCGGAACGGTTCGCGCGCGCATGCTGTATCGGCGCGCCTGACGGCCACGGGAATCGCATGAACGATTTTACCCTGCTCCGGTGATGACGCTTTCGAGATAGGTTTCGTCCCAGGCGGCGAGGCGGCGTTTGACCCGCATGGAGTGCTTGTCGGCCTTGGCACGCATCAGATTGCTGGCGATGTGCTTGATGGTCGCGAAGTTGGCCGGCGCGTTGTCGCGGCGGATCCGGCATTCGTCGTCGCGGAACACCATGTCCATCACCCAGTGATGGCTTTCGACGGCCCAGTGGCTGCGGATGGCGTCGCCCTGTCGAGCGGCGTCGGCCGCCAGCGACGAGATGTAATAGCGGGTCTCTCGCTCCGTCTTTCCGCCGATGATCTCACGGATGCTCTCGACCATGACGATGCTTTTGAGATCGACGAAGCCGTGACGTTTGGTCAGCCAGCCGGTGGCGTCAATTGCAGAATATGAGCGCGTTTCTATGCGTCCATGGCTCTTCTCCAAATGTCTGGTGACGGCTCATGGCGGCGTCTGCGAAGCCGCGCTCGTTCTGGTCGGTAAAGAACAATTCGACATCGTCACGCAGCGAGCCCTGATTGCCTTTCAGTGCGAGCAGATAGTCGGCGCCTTTCTCGATGATCTTGGCGGCGATGTCTTTCTGGCAGCCCTTCGCGTCGATGGTGACGATGGCGCCTTTGACCGTCAGCAGCTCGAGCAGTTCGGGGATCGCGTTGATCTCGTTAGACTTATCCGCGACCTTGCGTTGGCTGAGCACCATCCGCTGGCTGCCGGAAAACGCCGAGATCATGTGGATCGGCGCCTTGGCGCCACCCTCCTGACAGGACCGTCTGAGCGTCTTTCCATCGATGGCGACGATCTCGGGGCCGAGCTTGTTGAGCGACGCGACCCAAGCGATGAAACAGCCCTGAAACGCTTCGGCATCGAGGGCCGCGAACAGATTGCCGAACTGATCGTGGCTTTGACCGCGTTCAAACACATCTGAGACGATCGTAACTCGAATCAGGGATCTCCGAAGCTGGTCGCCAAACCAAGCCCAGGAGATCCCCAAATGCAGATAAGTGGTCTGCACCGCGCCGTGCACTCGTCGATCGATGGCTCCAGGCTCGCCGCGATGGATTGACGGCCAAGGCTGCCGCAAAGGCGGTCGGCAAGCCGGTCGCGACCCTCTATCGCTGGCAAAAGCGTCTGAAGCCCAAAGTCCACCCGGCCGCACAATCTGCGCAAGCCCGCCGTCGATCACGACCTCGTCCTGGCGGTCGAGAAGTTGCGCAAAAAATACCCGATGTGGGGCAAGGACAAGCTCGCTCCTCTGCTCTGGAAGCAAGGTCTCGATTGCTCCGTTTCCAAGGTCGGACGCATCCTGACGAAACTGGCGGCACGCGGCGTCGTCCAGGCCGTGCCGCACTTGCGCAAAGGCACGCGGCATGGGCCGAAAAAACACAAGCGAACCCACGCCAGACGCCTGCCAAAGGGCAAGAAGCCGACGAGCCCGGGCGAGATCGTGCAGATCGACACCGTCCACATCAATCTCGTGCCGGGCAAGACCATCAAGCACTTCACGGCCTACTGCCCGGTCGCCAAATGGACCGCCGCCAAGGCGTACAATCGCGCCACGGCCGCGTCGGCCGCCCTGTTCCTGACCAAGGCCCGGGCCGACATGCCGTTCGGTATCAGAGGCATACAGATCGATGGTGGCTCGGAGTTCATGGCCGAGTTCGAGAAGGCCTGCCGCGACCAGAACATTCCGCTGATCGTGCTGCCACCGCGCACGCCGCAGCTCAACGGCGGCGTCGAACGCTGCAACCGCGCCTGGCGCTACGAGTTTTATGCGTGCACGGAGCTACCCGACAACGTCACCGACCTGAACCGCCTCATCGACGACTGACAGGAGGTCTACAACTACGTCAGACCGCACGGCGCACTTTCCGGCTTGACACCGGTGGAGTACTGGTTGCGACGACCGGCCTTGACGATCCCCGAATCGTCTCA
>JANOAW010000015.1:0-3464 GCA_031411355.1 Hyphomicrobiaceae bacterium
CTCGACACCTTCCCGCGTGACGAGCTGTTCCAGATCGCGACCGAAGATCTTTCGCGCTGGTCGATGGGCATTCTCGATCTCGAAATGCGCCCGCGTGTGAAGATGTTCGCGCGGCTCGACCGCTTCGGCCGCTTCGTCTCGGTCCTGCTTTATGCCCCACGCGATCGCTGGACCACGGGTGTGCGCGAGAAAACCGGTGCGCTGCTTGCCGATGCCTGCAACGGCCGAATTGCTGCGTTCACACCCTTTTTCCTCGAAGGTCCACTGCTGCGGGCACACTTCATCGTGGCGACTCCGACCGGATCTCCACCAACCCTCGACGTTGCGGCCATGGAGGCGCGCGTCACGGAGTTTCAACGCACCTTCGAAGACGATCTGTCGAGCGCGCTCGGCGGCCTGTCGCGTGATGCCGGTGACATGAGACAACGCTATCTGACGGCGTTTCCGAGCGCTTATGCCGAGACGTTCGCCGCCCAACGCGCAATAGAGGATGTCCGACGCATCGAGCGGCTGTCGGCGTCGAATGACCCAGTCGCCGTCGATTTCTATCGCGCTGCCGGCGACGACGGTCGCCGCGTGCACGCGGCCATCTATCGCTTCGGCGACGCCATCCGCTTGTCGGAGCGCGTGCCGGTGCTGGAAAATCTGGGCTTCTCGGTGATCGACGAACGCTCCTATCGCTTGACGCCCGCGTTCGAGGGCACCGCGCGCTCCGTCGCCTTGCACGACATGGTGCTCGAGACGGCCGACGCAGCACCGCTCGATCTTGGCCTCCACGACGAGCGCCTTGAAGACGCCTTCCGCGTCATTGTCGAAGGCCGCGCCGAGAGCGATCCGTTCGACCGCCTCGTGCTCGCCGCCGGCGCCAACTGGCGCGAGGCGATGCTGATGCGTGCCTACGCGAGCTATCTACGCCAGTTGAACGTCCCGTTCGGGGCCCGCTACATCGCCGAAACGCTTCTGCGTCACACAGGCGTGGTCAGGGACGCCGTCGAACTGTTTCACGTCCGCTTCGATCCGGCGCGCACGTTCCCGGACGTCGCCGCGCGCACCGCTGCGGCCAAACCAATCCGTGACCGGATCGAGGGCGCGCTCGGCGCGGTCGCGAGTGCCGACGAAGATCGCATCCTGCGCCTGATTCTGTCCGTGCTCGATGCGACGGTGCGGACCAATTTCTATCGACGTGATGCCAACGGGCGCACGTCCGACACACTGGCTTTGAAGCTCGAGCCGAGACGCATCGAGAGTGCGCCGGCGCCACGCCCGTATCGCGAAATCTGGGTCTACTCGCCACGGGTCGAAGGTGTGCACATGCGTTTCGCTGCGGTCGCGAGAGGCGGCATCCGTTGGTCCGATCGCGCGCAGGATTTCCGCACCGAAGTGCTCGGGCTGGTCAAGGCGCAGCTGGTCAAAAATGCGGTCATCGTGCCGTCGGGAGCCAAGGGCGGCTTCCTGCCGAAACAGCTGCCGCGGGGCGGCTCGCGTGACGATGTGATGAAAGAAGGCATCGCCGCCTATCGCCTGTTCGTCGAAGCGCTGCTCGACGTCACAGACAACATCGTCGACGGCCGCATCGTGCCACCCCGCGATGTCGTTCGCCACGACGGCGACGATCCGTATCTGGTGGTCGCAGCCGACAAGGGAACCGCCACCTTCTCGGATTTCGCCAACGCCATCTCGGCCGAGCGCAGCCACTGGCTCGGCGATGCCTTCGCATCGGGCGGCTCGGTCGGCTACGATCACAAGAAGATGGCCATCACCGCGCGGGGTGCATGGGAGTGTGTCAAACGGCATTTCCGCGAAATCGACTGGGACATCCAGACGACGCCGTTCCGCGTCGTTGGCGTTGGCGACATGTCGGGCGACGTGTTCGGCAATGGCATGTTGCTCTCGCCCGTCATTCGACTGATCGCAGCTTTCGACCATCGCGATATCTTCATCGATCCGGACCCGGACGAAGGCACCAGCTTCGCTGAGCGCAAGCGGCTGTTCGAGTTGCCGAGATCGAGCTGGCAGGATTACGACAAGGCCAAAATCTCGTCCGGCGGTGGCGTCTTTTCGCGGGCGTCGAAATCGATCGCACTGACGCCCGAGATGCGACGGGCGTTGCGGCTCGACCAAGCCGCGGCGACGCCGGCCGAGATCATGCGCGCGATCCTCAAGAGCGACGCCGATCTGTGCTGGTTCGGCGGCATCGGCACATACGTGCGCGGGGCGGCCGAAACCGATGATCTCGTCGGCGACCGCGCCAACGACGCGCTGCGTGTCACAGCCGCCGAGTTCGGCGCCAAAGTTGTCGGCGAAGGCGCCAATCTGGCTCTGACACAACGCGGGCGGATCGAACTCGCGGAGCGCGGCGTCCGTCTCGATACCGATTTCATCGACAATTCGGCCGGCGTGAATTCCTCCGATGTCGAGGTCAACATCAAGATCACTCTCGGACGCGTCACACGCTCGGGCGAACTCGCTGGCGAAGCGCGTGCGGCATTCCTCGCGTCCATGACCAGCGATGTCGCGGCCCGCTGCCTCGCCAACAACATCGGCCAATCGCTGGCGCTCAGTCTCGCGGAACGCCGATCCGCCGCAGAGACGCGCGATCAGATGGTGCTGATGCAGGCTCTCGAAGCACGCGGGCTGCTGGATCGCCGCCTCGAAACCTTGCCGCGTGACACGGAACTGTCGGCGCGCCAGAAAGCCGGTCGCCCGTTGACCCGGCCCGAACTCGCCGTGCTGCTCAGCTACTCGAAAATCGCGCTCACCGACGATCTGCTCGCGAGCCGGGTGCCGGATCTGGCCGAGACGGAACCCTTGTTGCGCGCCTACATGCCCGAGCGATTGACCGCGACCTATCCCGATGACGTGGCGCAGCATCGCTTGCGGCGCGAGATCATTGCGACCGCTGTCACGAACGCTGTGATCAATCATCTCGGCGCCGTCTTCCCGACCGTTCTTGTGGCCGAAACGGGGTGCACGGCGGCCGATGTCGCGACCGCCTGTCTCGCGGCTGAACGCGCACTCGGAACCGATCGCCTCCGCGAGGCACTGGCAGCACTCGACCACACCGTGTCCGGGCGCACCCAGCTCGATCTGCATCTCGAACTGCAGCGGACTTTGCGCACCGTCGTCAGGGACCTCGTACGGGACCGTCGCACGTCGACGGACCTGACCCAGACCATCCGCTCACTGTCCGCCACGGCGCAGGTGCTGGCCGATACGCGCGACCTGACGGCTGCGACACGCGCCGCCGTCGTTAGCCTGACAGCCGATAATGTGCCGCCCGACTTGGCGCTGCGTCTCGCTCAGTTGCCTGTCCTCGCCCATGTCACCGCAATCGATCGTCTGGCCGGTGCGATGCAACGTGCGCCGTCGGACGTCGCCGCAGCCCATCTCGGCATCGGCATGGAGCTGCATCTGGCGCAATTGAGAGCCAAGGCGGAGGCGTTGCAGCCGACCGACGAGTTCGA
>JANOAW010000016.1:0-1762 GCA_031411355.1 Hyphomicrobiaceae bacterium
GAGTTCAACCCAGTCAGGGTAGAAGCCGTTGTGCGCCTGTGGATGTGTTGTTGGCCATGACTTCGTTCAAGACCACGCTGCCGGTCGCGGGCGGAGCGCTGATGACGCCGGGCGTGCCATTGGTCACGGCGCTGGCGCGCCAGTTCGCCGGATTATCCTGATCGCCGAACACATCGATGATCTCCAGCGACGCGCCGAAGCCATCGGCGGCGAGAGGCCAGCCGTTTTCGTCATCATAATCGACGGACCAGAGCAAGCGCCCGTTCCCGTCGCGGACGCCGAGCTTCTCGCCGCCGTTATCGAGCTTGCCGCTGAACCGACCGAAGGCAACGACGCCGGGATAACGATTGCTCCAGCTGATCGGATTTGAATCCGAACCAAGGACGACGATCTGCCCTGGAGCCAGCGTGGTATTCGGCGGGAAAATGTAGCCGGTGTTGTTCTGGCCAAGGCCATCAATGCTCCAGTAGCCGACGTTGATCGCCGCGGCGGAGACATTCCGCAACTCCACGAACTCATAGGCGTCGCCGCCGATGGGGTTGTACATGATCTCCGTGATGCGCAGCGGCGCTGCGAGCGAATCCACGTTGAAGGTAGCTTCGTTCAACGCGCTCCACGTCGTGCCGAAGAGCGCGCGCGACTTCACGGTGACTGTGTTCGTCAGCGTGACCGCGCCGGCGTAGGTCAACGCGCCAGGCGCAACTCCGCCTGTGCCGAACACGCGTGGGTCGCTGCCATCAAGCGTGAAATAGATCGTGTTCGACGCCGTCATCGTTAGCAGGAATCCCCGCGCCACGCTGCCGCCGTGCTGGTTGAACCTAGGCGCGGTGACCTGCGGATACAGCCCCGCCGAGTTCAACTGCCCGAGGAAGATGCTGTGCCGCGCCGGGAAATAATTCGTCGCGATGCGGTTGATTTCCGGAACCCAATTCGTGGCGTGCGAGTAAAGCCAGTACGGCGCGTTGGCCCCGACCTGCGTGCCGATGGTCGCGCCGTCACGACGATAATCACCCCAGCGCGCCGACTCGGCGATGATCGCTGCATCAACAGAATTCGCGCGCGCCAGCCAGCGTGGCACCACCTCGTTCGTCGTCAGGGCGCCTCCATTGAACAGGTGCTTATGAACGCGATCCGCGAAGGCCAGTTTGTATTCAGCGCTCGGCAGGAGATTGGTGTGCAGGCCGGAAGGCAGGTCCGTGCTGGTCACGCGGTTGTCGGCGTTGTTCTCAATCATCCGCTCCGCATCCCACAGCACATACTGGAAGCGCCCCTCCGGCGAGCGGCGGCGCACCGCGTTCCAGTTGCCATCGAAGCCCCAGTCCTGGTTCGCCCCGTAGAGTTCCAGCAGCATGTAGTCGATGAACGTGGTCACGTCCAGATACGTGAGCATGGTCTTGTATTGATTCGTGTCTTGCAGATTGCGCAGCGCCACCATCGCGTTGTAAGTCAGCAGATCACCGTCGATGGCCTGCGTCGGCTTCGAGGCGATGGCATCGTAATCCGCCTTGTCGCCTCCGAGATAACTCGCGGCGAAATCCGCATCCGCCTTCTCCGAGAATTCGTAGAGACCCCAATACAGCCCGTTCAGGTAGAGATGAAAATGGCGCGTGTGCCCCGCCAGCCCGCCCATCGCACGAAAGGTGTCCTTCGACCACGCGTCGCGGATGCGCGACCCGCGCGAGCGTTGCGCGTTATCCCAGTGCGTCCAGGCACTGTTGAAATCCGAGCGCAACACCAGCGAATCAAAGCCCGTGATCGGCGA
>JANOAW010000017.1:0-6368 GCA_031411355.1 Hyphomicrobiaceae bacterium
GCGAGAAAGCCCAGCCCGAACGACTTGATCGCCGGCCATGCGCCGATGATCAGCGAGACACCGATGGCGCCCAGCAACACGAGCACGAACACGGCAGCTGAAAACGTGATGTTGTGGAAGGCAATATCTGATCGACGCAAGCGACCAAGCGCCGACTGCCGTCCCGTTGCGTCTGCGCTGGCCGTTGAAGACATGCCCTCACCTCTGGCCCACACCTCAGACAAACAAGATAGCGCGCCACCGGATTGATCAGGTGGCGCTCGCAGCGACGCGCGGTTACATCAACGGCTTGCCGTCGGCACCGACGATCTTCGACCACTCGGCTTTGACTTGAGTGACGACAGCATCCGGCATCGGCACGTAGTCCAAGTCGGACGCCATCTGGCCACCCTTGGCATAGGCCCACTCGAAGAATTTCAATGCGATCTTGGAGTCTTCGACCTTCCCAGGTGCCTTGTGCATCAGAATGAAAGTTGCGCCCGCGATCGGCCACGACGCATCGCCCGGCTGATCCGTGATGATCTCGCCCATGCCCGGAATGCTTGTCCACTTGGCGTTGGCGGCTGCGGCCTGGAAGCTCGACAGCCCTGGCTCCACGGCCTTGCCGGCGGCGTTGAGAACCTTGGTGTGGCTCATCTTGTTTTGCTTGGCGTAGGCGAACTCGACGTAGCCGATGGCGCCTTTGGTCTGCTGCACGTTGTTGGCGACGCCTTCGTTGCCCTTGGCGCCGATGCCGACCGGCCATTCAACAGCAGTGCTGGCCCCGACCTTGGACTTCCACTCCGGCGAAACCTTCGACAAATAATCCGTCCAGATGAAGGTCGTGCCGGAACCGTCCGAACGGCGCACGACGACGATCGCCTGCGCCGGCAACTTGGCGGCGGGGTTGAGCTTCTTCAATGCGGCGTCGTCCCACGACTTGATCTTGCCGAGGTAGATGTCGGCGAGCGCTGGCCCGTCGAGCACCAGTTCGCCCGGTTTGATGCCGTCGATGTTGACGACCGGCACGTTGCCGCCGACGACCATAGGCCATTGCACCAGGCCGTCCTTGGCGAGCTGCTCGCCCTTCAGCGGCATGTCGGTCGCACCGAACGTGACGGTCTTGGCCTGGATCTGCTTGATTCCACCGCCGGAGCCGATCGACTGATAGTTCAGGCCAATACCAGTTTCTTTTTTGTAGGCGTCCGCCCACTTGGCATAGATCGGGTACGGGAACGTTGCGCCGGCGCCGGAAATGTCGGCGGCGAGCGCGGGGGCGACGGCCAGCGCGGCTGCTCCGGCGAGTGCCGTCAGGTTGATCAATTTCCGCATGTTTGACCTCATCTCATTCGAGGCCGGCGCGACGATCGCCGCAACCTGCACCCCGATGACGGGCCTTAGAGCGGAGTTATGTGAAACCTGTGTGACACGGCGGCGTCGATTTTGGCGTCGGTCGATGGTACGCCCGAGATGCACACGTGCTGTTCACTCGTTCGTTCCAACCCACGGATGGTGCAGGTAGGTCATCAAAATCACGTAGCCGTGAGCGTAGAAGGCACTGGACACTTTCAAATGTAGAGTGGAATATACGGATCATTGAAATGACACCACTTGCTCGCGGTGGGAGGATTTCGTCGATGCAATACCGAGACGTCATTCGCAGCAAACCAATAAAAATTCAAGGGCGGCTTTGCCTTCAAATCAGTTCTGTCCCTCGTAGCCGCCCCGCACGGCGGCGCCGACTCCCGCAGCGGGAGCATGATGTCGCGCGTCAGCTGACAATCTTTGCCTGAGATTTATAATGCATGCCTTAACGGCGTCGATTGATTTGTAAAAGGAGATTGCACGTGGTTAAAAAGAAAATTGATCGCCCGGCGACTGATCGTCCTGCCACAAAGACTGTGCCCTCTCGCCCACGCACGACTGCCAGGAGCGATACGCCACTTCGGAACGAAGTTGCCGAGCAGGTCCGCGCCTCGCTCGCCGGAGCCGTCGAGCTGGGCACTTTCCTCGCCGGCGCGGGTACGCTGAGGTTAGACGATCGCAAGCGACTGGTCGAGCAGGCACTCTTGCTGCTCGAGCAGAACTACGTTCACCTGCCGCTCAAGATCGCGATGCACGCTGTCAATCCGGTGCAGCGCTTGCGTCTGCTGCAAACCCGGTTGGAGCGGCAGACACAGGCCACGATGGATCCGGAATGGCGGTTTCACGCGGAGATGACCGGCATCTTTCATTCGGTCCGAGATCTCCATACTAATTATCTGCTGCCTGCGCCGTTTGCCGGCATGATCGCTTATCTGCCTTTCCAAGTGGAGGAATATCTTGACTCGACCGCCACCCATTTTGTGGTCTCGCGTGTCGTTTTGGGTTTCACTGCTCCGGGATTTGGCGCAGGTGCCGAGGTGACGCATTGGAACGGTGTCCCGATCGAGCGTGCGGTTGACCTCATCGCCTCCCGTTTTGCCGGCAGCAACACCGCTGCTCGCCATGCGCGCGGTGTCGAGTCGCTGACCATCAGGCCATTGCGCATTCATCTGCCACCTGACGAACAGTGGGTGACTGTCGGTTACATCGGGCTTGACGGTGTCGCGCGGGAACTGCGCGAGAAATGGCTGGTGGTCGACAACCTGCCCGCATTCGCGACGGATGCCGATGTCGTTTCTCTCAACGCCGCGAGCCTCGGCCTAGACCTCGGCGCCGACGAGGTCGGACGGGCCAGGCGGTTGCTGTTTGCGCCCGACAGTGTCGTGCTCGAGCGGGCGGTGCGTGATACCGGAATGATCGCCGAGGCGGCAGCTGGCGGCGGTGTCCCGAGCACCATGCCCGGCGTCTTCAAGGCCGAATCAGTGACGACCATCACCGGAACATTTGGTCACATCCGCATATTCACCTTCAACGTCAACGATGCCGCGGCGTTCGTCGGCGAATTCATTCGCTTGATTTCGCAGTTGCCGCAGAACGGCTTGATCGTCGATGTCCGCGGGAACGGGGGCGGCCTGATCTTTGCCAGTGAATTTGCACTGCAGACGCTCACGCCGCGTCGCATCACGCCCGAGCCGACGCAATTCATCAACTCGTCGCTCAATCTTCGCATTTGCCGCAAACACGTGAATTCTGAATCCGGCATCGACCTTGAACCCTGGGTGCGATCCATGGAGCAGGCGGTGGAAACGGGGGCTGAATTCTCCAGTGCGTTCGCGATCTCGCCAGAGACTGGCGCGAACTCAATTGGGCAAACCTATCACGGACCAGTCGTGCTTATCACCGATGCGCGGTGCTATTCGGCGACCGATATTTTCGCGGCGGGTTTCCAGGATCACGATATCGGGCCGGTGCTTGGGGTCGCGGACAACACCGGTGCCGGTGGCGCGAATGTCTGGACGCATAGCCTGCTGAAGCAACTTTACAATTTCCCCGCGGCTGATCCGACGTCGCCCTACCGGGATCTGCCCAACCAGGCGGGCATGCGCGTCTCGATCCGCCGCACACTTCGGGTCGGCGCTTTGGCGGGCACCCCGGTGGAGGACCTTGGTGTCGTCCCCAACGTGCGGCATCGGATGACGCGCAACGACGTGCTCCACAGCAACGTCGACATGCTCGAGCGCGCCGGACAACTGCTCGCGGCGCTGCCAATCCGCAAGCTCGTCGTTGCCGCGAGCGGCGGCATAGGCGGCACGATCGACTTGCGCTTGGAAGTGGACAACATCGATCGCATCGACGTCTATGTCGGTGGCCGTCCGCGTGGCTCGTTCGATGTCACCGGTGCGAACGTCGACGTGCAAGTTCCAGGCGGGACCGGCGCCACCTCGGTCCGTGTCGACGGTTACGCCGCCGGAAAACTGGTCGCTGCGCGCACTATTGCAATGTAGCTGGCGGGCGCGACGTCATCCAGAGTGCTGGCACGGGCGGTTGGCCTCGTGAAAACTCCGGACAATGACTCTGGCAATGAACTTTGCTCGAACGCGCGGTGCGGTGTATCCTATAAGTCGGTGCGGTGACGCAATGTGCGCCGCCGCCGCTGGAGTGCGCCCATGTCCGAGATCGCCATGCCGACGCCTGACGCAGCGGTCGTTGCGCGACGTGGGCAGATTGCCGCCGACTTGAGCCGGCTGCTCGGCGCCGATCGCATCGTCGCCGACGACGATGGCCGCCGCGCCTACGAGACCGATGCGTTGACGGCCTACCGTCGCATGCCGCTGTGCGTCGTCCTCGCCGGCTCGACGGATGACGTGGCCAAGACTTTGAAGTATTGCCGTGCCAGCGGCATCAAGGTGGTGCCACGTGCAGCCGGAACGTCACTGGTCGGTGGGGCATTGCCGACCGAAGATGCGGTCGTCGTCTGTGTTGCCAAAATGAATCGTGTCCTGGACACGGATTACGCCAACCGCAGCATCCGGGTCGAAAGCGGGATCACCAATCTGGCTGTGACAGGCGCCGTATCGGCCGAGGGCTTTTTCTATGCGCCCGATCCCTCGTCGCAATTAGCGTCGACCATCGCCGGTAACATCGCCATGAATTCCGGCGGCGCGCATTGCCTCAAATACGGGGTGACCACGAACAATGTCCTCGGCCTGCGCATCGTGTTGATGGACGGGGAGATCATCGACATCGGAGGTCGTCACCTCGACAGTGAGGGCTTCGATATGCTGGGCCTGATCACGGGTTCGGAAGGTCAGTTCGGCATCGTCACCGAAGCGACGCTGCGCATCCTCAAGGCGGCCGAAGGCGCACGTCCAATGATGATGGGCTTTGCCTCGACCGAAGCCGCGGGCCAAGCCGTTTCGGCCATTATCGCAGCCGGCATCATCCCGGTCGCGATCGAATACATGGACAAGCCCGCCATTCAGATCTGTGAGGACTTTGCCAAAGCTGGCTACCCCCGTGATGTCGAAGCTCTGCTGATCATCGAAGTCGAAGGGTCCGAAGCCGAGATCAAGGCGCAACTAGAGACCATACGGGACATTACCAAGTCATTCGGTCCAACGACCACGGTGGTGTGCGAAGACGCCGTCCAAGCTGCCAAAGTCTGGAAAGGCCGCAAGAGCGCCTTCGGCGCCGTCGGCCGCATCGCCGACTATCTGTGCATGGACGGCACGATCCCGCTCGGCAAATTGCCGACGGTGTTACCGGCCATCGCCGACATCTGTGCCCGGCACAGGTTACGCGTCGCCAACATATTCCACGCCGGCGACGGCAATTTGCACCCGCTGATCATTTTCGATGCCAACGATCCTGACGAAGCCCGCCGCGCCGAGCAGGCAGGCGCCGAGATCCTGACCAAGTGCGTCGACGTCGGCGGCTGTCTGACTGGCGAACACGGCGTCGGCATCGAGAAGCGGGATCTGATGCGCGTGCAATTCAACGACACCGACCTCGCGGTCCAGATGCGCATCAAATCGGCCTTTGACCCAGCCTGGTTGCTCAACGCGGCCAAAGTCTTTCCCCTCGACGGCCGGCCCACTCCAAGTCTCTGACGGGCCGATCTAGCCGGCGCGCCCCTCGATGGTCCACGTGGTCATGGCAAAGTGGGTCGTCCGGCCGCTGAACGGCGGAAATTTCGCCGTGTCGGCGCGCATGTCGATCATGACGGGTGACGCCAATGCCGCCACCAAATCGGCGAGCGTGTCGAATACGACTTTGTTGCGCTGAAGCACGGCGTCACGTCTGAACGGCAAAGCACTGGTCCACGACACCGGCCGATACGTTTCGACCTCGCGGATACGAGGAAATCGCACCATGATCGGCGGATGGTGAGCATCGTAATGATCGAGCCACTGATCTTCGTTCAGCGCCGGCCCGGGATATGTGACGAGCAACGTGGTGCTCGGCTCGATCGCGCCGGGGGCCGGTGTCGGGAAACGGCGGCCGCGCATCAATTGATGGCCGACGCAGTCGGTGGCCGAACCCAAGGCTCTCGGTGGCGTCCAGTGCGCGAGCACCGCATCTGCCGCCGATCGATCCTCGAATGACAGCTGGAGCGCGAGTTCAGGGCCACGGCCGTCTTCAGCGAAGCCAGGCACAACGGCGCTCATGTCCGGAACCATGACGCGAGCAGTGCGCACTCCTGCAATGCCTGCCAGATCGGCCAAAAGTTCACCCCGTCCGCCGACAGTGAGCGCAAGGGGAGCCGATGAAACGAAGAACAAAGTCCACATCGAACGTCCTCGGTTCTTGTCAGGCGCGCGCCGTCACAAATTATTTCGAGCGGATGCCGCTGTTGATGGCTGCGGCGTCGAAACCGGGATCGGAGGCGAAGTGCGTCTTCTCGAACGACGTGTCTCCAGCGAACGTCGCGCCAGCGAACGTTGTCAGACCGTTGAAAACGGCGCGATCGAACGAAACATCAGCCGAGAACACGCTGCGTTCGAAGCCGGCGGCGGCGGCAAAGG
>JANOAW010000018.1:0-4549 GCA_031411355.1 Hyphomicrobiaceae bacterium
GGGCGAGCCGTGGTCATTCGTGTGATCCTGTCGTCGCGGCCGCTCGGCCACGACACTTCGATCAGGACATTTTGCTGGAGATCTTGTTGAACGTGTTCGAAATGTTCGACCCGAGCGATGTGGTAGCGGCAATGATGGCGACGGAAATCAGGGCTGCGATCAGGCCGTACTCGATGGCGGTGGCGCCGGAGTCGTCGTTGAAAAAGCGTGTGATCGTGGTCATGGCCGGCGTTTCCCTGGGTGTTTCAATCGACTGGTCGACAGTCGAGAGACATGTTGCAATGTGAGTGCCGGGCGAGGCGGGTTGTGCCGCGGGCGGACGAAAACGCCGGGTGACGGTGAAAAAAGTCTTAAGCGAGCCGATGATGACCGACGCCGTGTCCGATCCGCCGTGGCCAGATCTCGCGGGTCGCCTCATGACTAAACCGGACGGATCGCGGGTGCATCGCCTGCCCGTGCGGGTCTATTACGAAGACACCGATTTCTCCGGCGTCGTCTATCACGGCAGTTATGTGCGCTGGTGCGAACGGGGGCGATCCGATTTTCTGCGTCTCGCCGGCAACGATCATCGCGACCTGCTGGAGGGACATGGTGGCCGCGAGCCCGCAGCCCTGATGGTTCGGCGTATGACCTTCGACTACCTCGCGCCGGCTCGCATCGACGAGGTGTTGGAGGTGACGACGCGCGTACAGGCACTGACCGCTGCGACCCTGGTCCTCGATCAGCGCGTCCACAGCATCGCTGCGCCCGGCGTTCCCGGCCTCGAGCTGGCACAGGCGACGGTGACGATCGTCCTGGTTACGGTGACGGGTCGGGTGTTGCGCATCGGCAAGGTGCTCGGCCACATGGCGGCGACATGAGCCGTGATCCGATCAGCGCATCTGGCGTGCCGCGCTCGACGCTTGACCGCGCCTGCCGCTGAAGGCGATAGCCCACACCTCACGTCAATCCGGTATAGCACTCATGATCATCGCCATCGACGGGCCGGCCGCATCGGGCAAAGGAACGCTTGCGCGCAAGATCGCCGCGGCGTTGAACCTCGCCTACCTCGATACGGGGTCGCTCTATCGCGCGGTTGCACGCGACGTGCGGCGATCCGGTGGCGCGCTCGACGATCCGACGACGGCTGCCCGGGCTGCGCGCGTCCTTGATCCAGCGTCGTTGAGCGATCCGGGCCTGCGCGACCCCGGCGTCGGCGATGCCGCATCGATCGTTGCCAAGATTGCTGAGGTGCGCGCGGCTCTGCTCGAATTTCAGCGCGATTTCGCACGACAGGAACCCGGCGCCGTGCTCGACGGGCGTGACATCGGCACGGTCGTGCTGCCACACGCGGATGCCAAGATCTTTGTCGTTGCCGACGTCGAAGTGCGCGCAAAGCGACGGTTTCTGGAACTGGAAAGCCGTGGCGAAGATGTGCGTTACGACGGCGTCCTCGACATCATCCGCCGGCGCGACGCGCGCGACATGGGGCGGGACACGGCGCCGATGAAGCCGGCCGACGATGCCATCGTTCTCGACACGACCGACCTCGATGTCGCGGCAGCCTTCGCCGCCGCCTTGAAAATCATCGAGGCGCGACGCAAGCGCTGACCTATCAGCTCAGCATCAATCTTCCCGATAGACCCGCTCGCGCCGTTCATGGCGTTCCTGGGCTTCGAGTGACAGGGTGGCGATGGGGCGAGCGTCCAGGCGGCGCAAGCTGATCGGCTCGCCTGTTTCCTCGCAATACCCATACGAGCCATCGTCGATGCGCTGCAGCGCGGCGTCGATTTTCGAAATCAATTTGCGCTGGCGATCTCGCGCCCTCAGTTCGAGCGCTCGATCGGTCTCGTGGGTGGCGCGATCGGCAATATCGGCATGTTGGACGGTATCGTCGTGCAAGACCTGCAGGGTCTCCATCGTCTCTTTGATAATGTCGTCTTTCCAGCGCTGCAGCTTGGTTCGGAAGTACGAGCGATGTGAATCGCCCATAAACGGCTCGGCCTCGTTCGGACGGTAGCCGTCGGGAAGCGTGATCGATTGATCGCCGCGGACTGTCTTGGACATGGCTGCCTTGGACATGGTCGTGACCGGGGATAGTCCCTTGGACGACAAGGGCGCTGACGGCTCGGTGGATGACGTGGAGGCGGTCGGGTGAGGCGCGGATACCTCAGAAAGTGTGTGACGGGCGAGCCGTCGATCGACGACGGACGGCCTGCTGGTCGCTGCCCGTGGGGCTGTGATCGGTGTCGCAACCGACTTTGCGGACGAGCGTGTCGTGGCACGTGGCGATGTCGACGGCCCGACAGCCGGACGAGCTGCGCTGGGATGCGCGCGCGTCGTTGCTGCGGTAGATTTGGTCGATGATCGGGCTGCGGCGGTCTTCTTCGTCCACGTCCCCTCACCTTCAACAACGGCACCTTCTGCCCCGCGATTTGGTCGCTCGGTATTTTTTGGCGGCGTCACTTGAGAGGTGGCCCCCGATCGATTGATGCGATCCCGCGTGCGTGTCGATTTACTATCCTGTTTGACCGTGGACGCTTGTCCGGCCGACGCCTTGGCCGAGTTGGATCGCGAGCGTGTTTTGATCGGACGGCTTTTCACGGCTGCGATTTTACCGCCCGGTCGGGCGGCTTGGCTTCGGCTTCGTTTTTCCTTGGCCATCAATGATGCTCGGGACGTGCCCACGCGGGGCGTTCCTTTTGGGCACAGTCAAGGGCACAGTCAGGAGTACGCGTTACGGCCCCAACGCAAAACGCGTGCAGCTAATGATGGCTCGCAGACATCAAGTCAAGGCGCTGGATACAACATCTGTGCCAGGAACAAGCCTTTCAGATGTCAGGCGATTTTCAGCGCGGTTGCAGCAAGAATTAATGTGCGTAAAAATTGCATTCGACCGGTCGACAGCGATCGGTTGCAATTGCGTTTCGACGCGTGCCGTCGATCGGTTCAACGCACATCTGCCGCAATGAGAGAGCGCAGCCGCCACATCGCCACCATGCCAGCCATCGGACCGATGGCCATGAGCGCGAGTAATGCGGGCCAGCCGAACCTGTCCGCCAAGAGCGGAGCTGTCTGTACCGTCATGACCGTCAGCGCAAATCCGAGAGCCGTCTGAAAGGTCAGCAAACTGCCGGCTTCGGCGGCAGGCGCGGCGTCGGCGACAAGGGCCGAAAATTGCGCGGAGTCGGGGACGATGCTGGCTCCCCACAGCACGACGACGACCAACGTGAGCCACGGCGGGCCACCAAAGGTCACAGCTGTTGTCAGCGCCGCGCAAGCGCTGATCGCCAATGCCAAGATCGCCACCTCCGCCTTGCCGATGCGATCCGCGACCAAGCCCGCAACAACGCACGCGACGCCCCCGGCGGCAATGGCCGCAAACGCCGTCAGCTTGGAAAGCGCCTCTGCATCAGCGGGCGGCATCGTGACGCGAAAGGACACGGCCGTCGCAGTGCCGATCCACGCCCACATGGCGTACAGCTCCCACATGTGGCCGAGATAGCCGGCGTAGGCCAGACGGACGCGCCTGTTGGTCCAGGCTTGGGTGAGCGCCCGCGCGTCGAAGCGTGCGGACCTCGCATAAAAAGGGCCGAGCGACGTTGCAAGAACAAGTGCGCCCGATGCCAGCGCTGCGAGCGAGGCGAACGCAATCGTACGCCGCCAGTCGGTGCCGCCCACCAGTGACAATAAATGCGGCGCAGCCGAGCCTATCGTCAGCGCTCCAACCAATGCGGCGACGAGCAGCCCACGGTCTTTTTGCCCCCAGCCGACCGCGATTTTCATGCCGACGGGGTAGACGCCGGCAAGCAGTGCACCGGTCGCAAAGCGTGCCACGAGAGCGTAGTGGCCGGCCGGCGATACGACGAGCAACATCGCGTTGGCGAGGGCGGCGCCGACGGCCGAGATGGCGAAGACGCGTCGTGGATCAAATCGATCAGCGATGCCGGTTAAAGCGACGATGAGAGCACCGACCACGAACCCCGCCTGAACCCCACTCGACAGGGCCGCACGCAGAAACGCAGACAATGCGACGTCGCGTTCGAGATCGGCCAAAATAGCTGACGAAACGAACCAAACGCTCATCGCCGCCACCTCGGCTGCGACCAGAAGTGCGATGGATCGAAACTTTGCGGACTGCATCATTGGTCGACAGTGTCGCGATCGGGTGGATGGACGCAAGGGTCACGTCGTTCACGGGGGGGGAGCACGGGCGTCGATGCTGTCGCGATTATGACGATCCGGGAAGACTGCCGCCTCTATGGCCGGTGTACGCGGCGTGTTGACGCCGTCGCCACGCGGCCGCGGGGCCGAGGGGTGACTTCGAAAATCGCCCTCGGTAAAAATGCATCGATACCGCGATTTTAAATCGCTTGAAGAATAATCGACCACTGTGTAAAGCCGCAAAGCCGGAGCGTAGCGCAGCCTGGTTAGCGCACCAGTCTGGGGGACTGGGGGTCGGAGGTTCAAATCCTCTCGCTCCGACCAATCTTTTCAACAACTTACTTTAAATTCTTCAACATTTGCTTCCCAGATACTTGAGACTGGGAATCGCATGGGAAGCGCCGAT
>JANOAW010000019.1:0-3339 GCA_031411355.1 Hyphomicrobiaceae bacterium
GACACGTTTTTGCAGATCGAATACCGTGCAGCCGGACCGACCTTCATGCGGCGCCACGACGGCGCCCTTCATCTTCCCTGTTTCAGCGTCAATGCGGCCGTCGAGGTCCACAGTTACGTAGCCGTCGGGTTGGGTGATCCAGCGCACAGCGGTGACGGTGATGCGGCGATCACTGTCGATGTTACCGCGCACACTGAAGCAGCCTTCTCGAGCCCGCGACGTGTCGGTAGGCGGATAAAAATGAAAGAAGCCCGCGAATGTGCTGCTGGCGTATTCATTGATCGACAGCGTCAGTCCGGTCAGCCCTTGCGGGCACGTGTAGGTGCCGGTCCAGCTACCGATCAGAGCCGCTGCTTCGTCTTGCGACTGCGCACCCGCCACGGTGAACATCGACCAAGTCGCAGCCAGTGCGATGCAACGGCTTCGGGATGACATCATCCTATTCGGGCCTCCCTGATCCTACACGACACGACCGCATACGGCATCGTCAAGTCCCGAACCGGCCATCGATCCGATCCACGACACCCACTGAGTAGCAACGGAGCTGCGTTGCCGTACCAACAGCGTTCCGCTAGACCCCTGCCGCCATGACCAAACCCTCAAAGCCGCTTCGCACTCACCAAGTCGTCGAGCCCGTGCTCGGCGCGAAGGCGTCGGCCGCCGTCGGTCGGGCGTCCGATCGCAAGACTATTCATGTGCGCGGGGCGCGCGAGCACAACTTGAAGAACGTCGACCTTGAAATTCCGCGCGACAGACTGATCGTGTTCACGGGCTTGTCGGGTTCGGGCAAATCCAGTCTCGCCTTCGACACCATTTATGCGGAGGGGCAGCGTCGCTATGTCGAGAGCCTGAGCGCTTATGCGCGGCAGTTCCTCGAAATGATGCAGAAGCCCGATGTCGACCACATCGACGGCCTGTCGCCGGCGATCTCGATCGAGCAGAAGACGACCAGCCGAAATCCGCGCTCGACCGTCGGCACGGTGACCGAGATCTACGACTATCTGCGCCTGTTGTTTGCCCGTGTCGGGGTGCCGTATTCGCCGGCGACGGGCCTGCCCATCGAAAGCCAGACCATCACACAGATGGTCGATCGCGTCATGGAGCTGCCGGAGGGGACGCGGCTTTACCTGCTCGCCCCGGTTGTGCGCGGGCGCAAGGGCGAATTTCGCAAGGAACTTCTGGAGTGGCAGAAGAAGGGGTTTCAACGTGCCAAGATCAACGGCGAGATTATCGAGATCGCCGATGCACCGAAACTGAAGCTGGACAAAAAATTCAAGCATGACGTGGACGTGGTCGTCGATCGGCTCGTCGTGCGTGCGGACATCAAGTCGCGTCTCGCCGACAGTTTCGAGCAGGCGCTGAAGTTGGCCGACGGGCTGGCCATCATCGAGTTCGCGGACAAGCCGTTGGTGTCTGACCTCGGTCAGACAACGGGCAAAAGGCGGAGCAAGGCGGCCGAGACAAGCGCCGATGTCGGTGACGAGGTGACTGACCAGAGGTCAGACACCAAGGGCATCCTGAAAAACAAGAACGAGACCCACGAGCGGCTGATCTTTTCCGAACGCTTTGCCTGCCCCGTATCAGGCTTCACCATCGAGGAAATCGAGCCGCGCATTTTTTCGTTCAATGCGCCTGCCGGTGCCTGTCCGAAGTGTGACGGCCTTGGCACCGAACTCCAGTTTGAGGCCGAACTGGTCGTGCCCGACATGTCGCTTTCGCTCGCAGACGGCGCGATCTGGCCGTGGTCCAAGACGGGCAACACATCCCCCTATTACGAACAGACACTGGAGGCGCTGGCCCGCCACTACAAATTCTCGACCAAAACCCCCTACGAGAAGCTGTCGCCGACCATCCGGCTCATCCTGATGCACGGCTCGGGCGACGAAGAGATCGAGTTCACCTACGCCGATGGCGTGCGCACATACAGAACGACGAAAGCGTTCGAAGGCGTGATCGGCAATATCCAGCGCCGGTGGAAAGAAACCGACAGCGATTGGGTGCGCGAGGAACTCTCGCGCTACCAGGCCGCGCATCCGTGCGACGCGTGCAATGGGTATCGTCTCAAACCGCAGTCCCTGGCCGTCAAGGTCGGCGGTTTGCATATCGGTGAAGTCACCAATTTTTCGATCCGCGTCGCCAATACGTGGTTTGCCGAATTGCCGAAGCAGTTGACCGCGAAACAGCTGGAGATCGCGGCCCGCATTCTCAAGGAAATCGTCGAGCGGCTGAAGTTTCTCAACGATGTCGGCCTTGATTATCTCTCGCTATCGCGCGCGTCCGGCACGCTGTCGGGCGGCGAGAGCCAGCGCATTCGTCTGGCCTCGCAGATCGGTTCGGGTCTGACTGGTGTTCTCTACGTGCTCGATGAACCCTCGATCGGATTGCATCAGCGCGACAACGCACGCCTGCTCGTGACCCTGCGTCACCTGCGCGATCTCGGCAATACCGTGCTCGTGGTCGAGCACGACGAGGACGCCATTCTGCAGGCCGATCACGTTGTCGACATCGGTCCGGGCGCGGGCGTGCACGGTGGCCAGATCGTCGCGGCCGGTACGCCCGACGAGATCATGGCCAACGCCAATTCGCTGACCGGCGACTACCTGACGGGACGGCGCCAGGTAGCGGTGCCGCGCACGCGTCGCGAGCCGGTCAAAGGCAAGTCGCTGAAGATCACGGGCGCCCGCGAGAACAACTTGAAAAATGTGTCGGCGGAAATTCCGCTCGGCATCTTCACATGCGTCACCGGTGTTTCGGGTGGCGGCAAGTCTTCGCTGCTGATCGACACCGTGTTCAAGGCCGCCGCACGCAAGCTCAACGGCGCGCGGGAGGCACCCGGCGCGCACGACAAGATCGAGGGCTTCGAACATCTCGACAAGGTCATCGACATCGATCAGTCACCCATCGGTCGCACGCCGCGTTCGAACCCTGCGACCTACACCGGCGCCTTCACGCCCATCCGCGATTGGTTCGCCGGCCTGCCCGAAGCCAAGCTGCGCGGCTATGAGGCCGGTCGCTTCTCGTTCAACGTCAAGGGCGGTCGCTGCGAAGCCTGCCAGGGCGACGGCGTGATCAAGATCGAGATGCACTTTCTGCCCGACGTTTACGTCACCTGCGACCAGTGCAAGGGCAAGCGCTACAATCGCGAGACGCTCGACATTCATTATCGCCAGAAATCCATCGCCGACGTGCTCGACATGACGGTCGAGGAGGGAGTCGGATTTTTCGCAGCCGTGCCGAGCATCCGTGACAAGCTCGAGACACTGCATCGCGTCGGGCTTGGCTACATCAAGATCGGCCAGCAGGCCAACACGCTGTCGGGCGGCGAAGCGCAGCGCATCA
>JANOAW010000020.1:0-2216 GCA_031411355.1 Hyphomicrobiaceae bacterium
TTCTGGCAGCTATATGCTCTATCGCTCACACGTAGCGCGCCCGGACGATGCCGTTTTTGAGCGTTGGAAATACCTCACGCCGAACTTTAGTATGCGCATGAGCAACCTTGCCGCGGCCGTTGTGCGGCCGCAGTTCGGAGCCGTGCTGAAGGATCGATGTGCGCGCTGGAACCAGCGCTACGCTTGGCTGGCAGCTGCGCTCGACGGTGTGCCGCACCTGCGACTGCCGTATCGACCTGCGCAAGAAAATTTCGTCGCCAGTTCGCTGCAATTTTCATTGATCGGGTTGACCAAACCGCAGATTGCGCAGGTGATGGCGGCGTGCGCCGAACGTGGGCTGCACATCAAATGGTTTGGAGCGGACGAGCCCGTCGGCTTCACGAGCGTTTGGGCGCATTGGCGCTACTTTGGTCAACCGCAATCGTTACCGCAGGCAGAGCGGGTCCTGGGTGGACTCTGCGACTTACGACTGCCCCTGACCCTTTCTCGGGCCGATTGTGCCGATATTGGTGCGGTCTTACGCGATGCGTTGACCGATCTCCAGTGATGCCCTGAGAATCGAGGAATCCCGTGTTTGACATCGTTATTACAGGTGCCGAGGTTCTTGACGGCACAGGCGCAGATGCATTCGTGGCCGACGTAGGTGTCCGCGATGGGCGCATTGCCGCAATCGGGGAGCTTTCCGCGGCGAGCGCAGCTGATCGCATCGACGCGCGCGGACGCCACATTGCACCGGGGTTCATTGACATTCACACGCACTCCGATTTCACGTTGATCGTCGATGGTCGAGCCGACAGCCAAGTCTGCCAGGGCGTGACCACCGAAGTGATTGGTCAATGCGGATTTAGCTGCGCACCAATGCGCGCTGGCGGCGAGGGACGGGCATTTCTGGGGTATGCCGAGGCAGGCGTCGACATGAGCTGGAACAGTTTTGGTCAGTATCTTGAGCGGCTCGAACAGGCTCGGCCAGCGCTTAACGTAGCTGCTTTCGTGGGGCACGGCGCTGTTCATGGGGCCGTTAAGGGCGATGATGCTGCTACCAGCACGGCTGACGATGTCGCCGCCATGGTGCGCCTTGTGGAAGAGGCGTTTGATCAGGGCGCGCGAGGCTTTTCAACGGGGCTGGAATACTGGCCAGGCAACGCGGCACCGCACGAGGAAATCGCGGCATTGACGGCCGTAGCAGCCCGGCGCGGCGGTCTCTACGCGACTCACGTGCGCAACCGAGACATCGACTACGCGCTCGGATTTACTGAAGCCCTGACCACCGCGCGGCACGCCGGGGCGCGGTTGCAAATTTCGCATATCCAACCCAAATTTGGCGCGCCAGCTCATGCAATGCACCACACGTTAGAACTGCTCTACAGCGCAGAGCGAGAAGGCGTGGACGTTGGCTTCGATGTGATTCCGCATGACTGGAGCCACACCACGATGGTCTCGGTATTGCCGCCTTGGGCGCGTGAAGGCGGCACGGCTCGTACCGTTGAGCGGCTAAAGGATTCGGCACTGCGCCAGCAGATGAAGGAAAACCCGAAACCGATTTGGCGTCTGGTCACTGCGCGACGATGGGATGACATTGTCCTCCTGCGCTCTGTAGTTAACGCAGCGTTTGTTGGACTGACGATCGCCGAGATCGGCCGCATGCGGAGCGTTGATCCTTATGATGCGGTTCTCGATTTGTTGCTGGAAGAGGGAGACGGGATGTCACTTCTGATGTGGACATCTCGCAGCTTCAGCGATGCCGATGTGTGCATGTGTCTACGAGAAGCGCGGTGCATGGTGATGTCAGACACCATGGCGCTTACCGAGCGTGGGCCGTTGAAGGGCACGATTGGGTCTCTCAGTGGGTACGGCTGGACGTCCCGTCTTCTCGGTCACTACGTTCGCGAGCGCGGCGTACTCGACTTGCCAGATGCTATCTCGCGCATCACGAGTAAACCCGCCGATCGACTCGGCTTGAAAGATCGCGGTCGTATTCGAACGGGCGCGTGGGCTGATCTTGTGGTGTTTGATGCGGGCACCATTGAAGACCGCAGTTCGTTGCTGTCACCGCTGCGCCACCCCGCTGGCATCGAGCATGTGTTTGTGAACGGCGTGAGCGTCGTGCTTGATGGTAAACGCAACGACGCGCAGCCCGGACGGGTACTTCGCGGTTAATCCAGGCAGGCAGTTAACGCGTTTACTGGCGAGTCATGCCGGGAAGGCCGATATCCACG
>JANOAW010000021.1:0-3438 GCA_031411355.1 Hyphomicrobiaceae bacterium
TGTCAGTAGCTCACGATCTGTCCGGTTTAGGTAGCGCATGATCTGTCCGGTAGTCCGCACACTCCACAACAGGAGTGATTCGGATGATCCGGGCCGACCAAGCGCAAGGCCGGAGAATGCAGAAGTTTCGCGATGTGTTGAGTTCGTGCGAGGCGGGCCGCCTGTCTCAGCTGGAGGCGGCGGCGTTGCTCGGTTGTTCTGAGCGGACGTTTCGCCGGTATCGAGATCGCTACATCGAGGATGGCGATGACGGCTTGAGCGATCGGCGGCTCGGCAAGCCGTCGGCCAAGGCCATCGAGGCCACCGAGCGTGAGGCGATGTTGAAGCTCTATCGCGAGCGCCATCGCGGCTGGACGGCCAAGCATTTCCACGATCATGGCGTACGCCACCACGCTTTTTCGTGGGGCTATACGTGGACGAAGACGCAGCTGCACGCGGTGGGGCTGCTCGACAAGGCGCCCAAGCGCGGTGCGCACCGGCGCAAGCGCGAGCGCAAGCCTTGCGAAGGCATGATGCTGCAC
The DNA here is from genome assembly GCA_031411355.1 of Hyphomicrobiaceae bacterium. Taxonomy (GTDB): domain Bacteria; phylum Pseudomonadota; class Alphaproteobacteria; order Rhizobiales; family Hyphomicrobiaceae; genus JABFRJ01. Next base: position 522 of record JANOAW010000021.1, read on the forward strand.
CAGGACGGCTCTCGGCACGTCTGGATCGAGGGCCTGCCGGCGATGGATCTGATCGTCACGATGGATGATGCGACGAACGTGATCTACTCGGCGTTCCTGATCGAGGAAGAGGGTACGATGTCGAGCTTCCGTGGGCTGATGGATGTGATGAGCGCGCACGGTATTCCTTCGTCCTTCTATACCGATCGCGGCAGTCATTATTTTCACACGCCTGAAGCAGGCGGACCGGTCGACAAAAAGCAAGTAACGCAAGTGGGACGGGCGCTTCAGCGTCTCGGCGTCGAACATATCGCGGCCTATTCGCCGCAGGCGCGCGGCCGCTCGGAACGTGTTTTTGGCACACTGCAGGATCGCATGCTGAAAGAGCTGGCGCTTGCTGGTCTCGGCTGCGTCGAGACGGCAAACGTGTGGATCAGGGACGTCTATATTCCCGGGCACAACAGGTTGTTCGCGATGCAGCCGGCGGTATCCGATAGCGCCTTCGTCGCGGTCGATCATGCGACGCTGGCCGAGACGCTGTGCATCGAGGAGAGCCGCGTCGTCGGGCGCGACAATACGATATCGTTCGACGGGCTGCGCCTGCAGATTCCGGAAAGCCCGGTCAGAGCGCACTATGTGAAGGCGACGGTAAAGGTTCGGGAATACCCCGACGGCCGTCGCGCGATCTTCCACGGGCCGCGCCGCATCGCGGACTTCGACGCGGCCGCCAAACAGACGGGGACGACGCAATCGCCGCCGCGTGAGGTGCCCGCATCGTGCTCGCCCGTGTCGCGGCGCGCCGCGACCCAGTCTGCGCGCGCCGCGGGCACCTCACGCCCACACGAACTGCGAGCTTGACGAACACGCCACAACGAACCCCATTGACAAAACGGCGTCCCCCGCTCCCGCCGCAAGTCATCAGCCTACCGAGGAGCGGACAACTCGTGTGCTACCAACCGGTCAACTCTGAAAGCTACGGACATTCGGCAATGCTGCATTCGCCTCTGAGTTCGTCGTGCCGACAACGCTCGCAAGCGGCTCTTGCCAGGACGGATCGAGCCGTGTGTTACTCATCCCGTGGCAGACCCGACACAATGCACCGTTTGAAGACCTCGTTCGTCGATGGCGCACCCTTCGACGCTATCGGCATCGAACTGATTGACCTCTGGCCCATACCGGAGGCAACCCCGAGGAAACCTCATGACTCGCACTTTCACCCGTCGTTCAGCACTCGCCGCCGGAGCGGCCCTTGTCGCGGCACCCAACGTCGCCCGAGCCCAGGCACAAGGCGTGTCGCCGGCGGAAATCGTCGTCGGCTCGCACATCGACCTGTCGGGTCCGGTGGCAGCCGACATGCCGCGCCTGCGCGCGGGCATGCAGATGCGGCTCGATGAAGCCAACGACAAAGGCGGCGTGCACGGCCGCAAGTTCCGCCTGATCGTCGAGGACAACGGCAGCCAGCCGCAGATGGGTGTGCGGGCTGCAACCAAGCTCATCCAGCAGGATCAGGTGTTCGCCTTGATCAACTGCTTCGGTTCGGGACCCATCGGGGCGACGGTCAAGCGCACGGTCGATGCGGGTGTCCTGCTGTTCGCACCCTGGGGCGCATCCGGGATTTTCCAGAAAATCTCGGGCGGCAGTCCGCTGTGCATTACGACCGTGCCGAATTATGACATCGCCATGGCATCCGGGCTGACCTGGGCGATCGATCAATTCAAACCGGCCAAGATCGGCTATATCTACCAAGAGGGTCCGTTCGGCGATCTGATCGGCGCCGGCGTGAAAAAGGCACTGGCCGGGAAGGGCATTGCAGCGCTCGCGGCCGAAGCCGGCTACAAGCCCGGCGACATCGATTTCTCGTCCCACGTCGCACGCATGAAAGCAGCCGGCACAGATCTCATCGTCACGGCGACGCTGACCCGAGAAACCGTCGGCGTCATGAGCGAGATCAAGAAGCTCGGCTGGGCCGACGTCAAAGTCTTGACCGCGACCCCCGGCCGTACCGCCAATTCGATGCGGCACGGTGGTCCGAATATCGAAGGGCTCTATGGTGTCGGCTCGTGGAACGTCATCGGCGCCGACACGACGATCCCGGAGGCGAAGACATTTTTCGCCGATCTGAAATCAAAGCACAACTTCGATGCCGACGAAAACGCTCTGTTGGCCTACGCCTATACGGATATCTTCGTGCGAGCACTCGAGGCCGTTGGCAAAGATCTGACGGCGACGGCTGCTGCCGAGGCGATCGGCCGGATGACCTCGAAGCACCCGGTGTTCTACGATGAAAAGACGTTCAAGGGTGGCCACATGATGCCCGAGAGCGTGCGCATCGAGCAGGCCAAGGGCGGCGCATGGGTGCCGGTCAGCGGCGTGTTGGCGTGAAACGCTCGTTCTCCCCTGAGAGAGAGGCAAGAGAGAGGCCGACATGGAAAACACCGACGTGATCGTGCTTTCCGGTGCTTTCGCACCGATCGCGAGCGAGCGCGACTTCGACCAGCTGGAGGTCGAGGGCGAGGTGCCGGCGGACCTCAACGGCGTCTATGTGCGCAATGGACCGAACCGCAAGTTCGCAGCCGAGGGCCGCTACCATTGGTTCGACGGTGACGGCATGCTGCATGCGGTCTATTTCGACCGTGGCAAGGTGCGCTATCGCAATCGCTGGATCATGACCGACGGTCTCAAGGAGGAGCTCGAGGCCGGCCGCGCGCTGTGGCAGGGCATCAAGGAAGCGCCGCGCCGCGACCGCCAGGACATGCCGCTGAAATGCACCTCCAATACGGACGTGAAGTTCTGGGCCGGCAATCTCATATCGATGTGGTATCTCGGCGGTTCGGTCTACAAGCTCGGTCCCGATGACTTGGCGACAAAGGGTAAGCTCAACGGTGATCCGCGCCTGGCCGGGCTGCCGATTTCGGCGCATTCGAAAGTCGACGAGACC
>JANOAW010000022.1:0-3985 GCA_031411355.1 Hyphomicrobiaceae bacterium
GCACGAAGGCCGTCACCACAGCCGACTTCAAGCCACAGCACGCTGTGGTCTCGCGTACCGAAAAACCGGGCCGCGCCGAACAATCCGCGTTCACGTTTGGCAACAATGCCACCACCGAGGTGGCCGCACCGCGTCGGACCAACGGGTCGGCATTCGACCCGTTTCTGCCATTCGGCGCCTACACGCCGTCGGGGGCGCTCAGCCTGTGGTCGGTGACGACCGATGCGGTGCTTTCAAGTTGGGCGCGCATGAACGGCGGCGCCGTGCCGCGTGCCGTGTCACAGAAGCCGGATTGATCAAGCATGGGTTTCGGCGACAAGTGTCGGTGAAACCCATAGTCTTTCGCCCTCGGTCGTCCTGCCATCTTCCAACCGTCATGCTTCGGCTATAGGGTCTCTCGATCCGCCGTCACCGGAGCCCGACCCGTGCAGAACCTCCGCTCGAAATCCGCGCCGTCCGACGCGACCGATCCGGTGCCAGCCCTCGTGCTGCGCGCGCGGCGCGCCATGGCGACCTTCGCCGACGAGATCGCAACGGGCGGGCAGGCGCGCATCGACGAAGCCGTCACGGGCTTGGCTTGGTCCATTTACAAGCCCGACAACGCGCGTCGCTTCGCCATTCAGGCCGTCGAGGTGACCGGCATCGGCCACGTCGAGAGCAAGGTCGTCAAGAATCAACGCAAGACTTTCGGCACACTCCGCGACCTGCTGCGGGTGCGCTCGACGGGTGTCATCGAGGAAAACCCGGCCCAGGGTCTCGTGAAATGGGCCAAACCCGTCGGTGTGGTGGCCGCGATCACGCCCTCGACCAACCCCAACGCAACCCCGGTGAACAAGGCCATGATGGCGCTGAAAGGTGGCAATGCCATCGTCATCGCCCCCCCGCCCACAGCCTACGCCGCGACCGAGGCGACCGTGCTCGCCATGCGCGCCGAGTTGGCCAAAATCGGTCTGCCCGAGGATCTCGTCCAGATGTTGCCGGCCCCGGTCACGCGCGAGAGCACGCAACGGTTGATGGAGTTGTGCGATCTGGTCGTCGCGACCGGCAGCCAGGCCAACGTCAAGTCGGCCTACAAGAGCGGTAAACCGGCCCTCGGCGTCGGGCTCGGCAACGTCCCCGTCATCATCGACGCGTCGGCCGATCTCGACGACGCCGCCCACAAAATCATGCTGTCCAAGTGTTTCGACCACGCCACCAGCTGTTCGTCGGAAAACGCCGTCGTCATCGTCGATGCCGTCTACGACGCAGCGATCAAGGCGCTCTGCAAGCAAGGCGCTTATCTCGCCACGGCGCCCGAGCGCCAGCGCATCGTCGAGCGGCTCTGGGTCGACGGTAAGCTCAACCGCGCCGTCATCGCGCAAGGGCCGGACGCGCTCGTGCACGTCTTCGAACTCGGCCCGAAAGCGGCCGGCTGCAAGTTCGTGCTCGCCGAGGAAACCGGCATCGGCAAAGCGTTTCCTTTGTCGGGCGAAAAGCTTTCGCTGGTCTTGACGGTCTATCGTGCCGCCGATTTCCAAGACGCCAAGCGCATCACCTCAGCCATCCTCGACTATCAGGGCAGAGGCCACTCGTGCGGCATCCACACCCGCGATCTCGACCACGCACGTGAGATCGCGCGCGATATCGACGTCGTGCGGGTGCTGGTCAACCAGGCCCACACCTTTGGCAACGGCGGCGGCTACGACAACGCCTTGCCATTCACACTGACCATGGGCTGTGGCACGTGGCAGGGCAACGCCTTCTCCGACAACTTGAATTGGAAGAATTTCGTCAACATCACCCATCTCGTGACGACCATTGCCGAGGATCGCCCCAGCGAAGATGCGCTGTTTGGCACCTATTGGAAAAAATACGGCAAATAGTGCGCCGCTGAGCCGTCGCTTGCCATCGCCGGACGCCTGCCGCATGACACGCACGCCCCGGCGACCGATCGCTGCCGGATGCGGAGCCTGACATGCAGACGAACTTCACCCCGGCCCAACTCGCTGAACCGCGTCTGGCCGAGATCGACAAGATCCTGCGCCGATGCGTGCACTGTGGTTTGTGCACGGCCACCTGCTCGACCTACGTCCTGCTCGGCGACGAACGCGATAGTCCGCGCGGCCGCATCTACCTGATGAAAGACATGTTCGAGGGCGGCAAGGACGCGAGCGCTGAAGTGCAGCATCATGTCGATCGCTGCTTGTCGTGTCTATCGTGCATGACCACCTGTCCCGGCGGCGTCGATTACATGCACCTCGTCGATCACGCCCGCGTGCACATCGAGCAGACCGGCAAGCGCAGCTGGCGCGACAAGGCGATACGCGATCTGCTTGCCGCCATCGTGCCGTATCCGGATCGTTTCAGCCGAGCTGTGCGGCTTGCCGGGATCGGCTCGATATTCAAGCCCTTGCTCAAGCGGCTCGGTCTGAAAGAACTGGTGGCGATGTTGGAGCTGGCACCGAAAAACCCCATCCGCCGTGGCGCGAAGTTCGGAGGCCCCGGTAAGGCTGCCACCAAGGGTGAGCGCAAGAAGCGCGTCATTCTGCTCGCCGGCTGCGCCCAGCAAGTTCTGCGTCCCGACATCAACGACGCCACTATTCGCCTTCTCGCCCGCGCCGGCGTCGACGTCGAAGTGGCGCCTGGGGCTGGATGCTGCGGGGCATTGGTGCACCACATGGGACGCGAGCAAGCCGCGCTGGCGATGGCCAAGGCCAACATCGATGCCTGGTTCAAGGTCATGTCCAAGGGCCCCGTCGACGCCGTCGTCATCAACGCATCGGGATGTGGCACGACGGTCAAGGACTACGGCCACATGTTCGCGCAGGAGGGCGGCGAGTATGCGGCCAAGGCGCGCGAAATTTCCGACATGACGCGTGACGTTACCGAGTTCGTGTCCAATTTCGATCTCGGACCGCCGCGCCGGTGGTCGTCGCTGCGCATCGCCTACCATTCCGCATGTTCGATGCAACATGGTCAGCGCATTACGGAAGAACCCAAGGCTCTGCTGAAGAAGGCCGGCTTTTCCGTTGTCGATGTGCCGGAGGGGCATATCTGCTGTGGGTCCGCTGGCACCTACAACATTCTGCAGCCCGAAATCGCCGGCGATCTGCGCCGCCGCAAGGTCGAAAATATCCGCAAGGTGCGTCCAGACATCGTCGCCGCCGGCAACATCGGCTGTATCACGCAGATTGGTATCGGCACCGACATCCCGATCGTGCATACCGTCGAGCTGTTGGACTGGGCGTTCGGCGGCCCTGTGCCACGCGGCCTCGAAAATCTGGCGAAACACGTCACCGACGTGCCGGGTGGCGATGCCGTCGACGACGCCATCGAAGCCTACATTCAGGCGGCACCACCAAGAGCCACCGTCGTCGGCTTGAAATAGGTCCGCTTTGAATAGCTAGGCTTGAAATACACTGGATCGACGACAATCGCTTGTTTTCAAGCCGCCGCGTGACGCTCGGCAGCGCTGGAAGTCAGATTTGATTTAACAGTTCTTAGCGATTTGGCCTTAACTTTGCGCCGAGCGTGGACCGGGCCGACACCTGAGCCGCATATCGATGTGTTTCTTCATCATGGATCGCGACACGTGACGGGTTCACACGATACGGCAGCGCCCGCACGCGCCGCGGACGACTGGCGCGCCTGGCGCGATCAGGCCGCTTTGCATGAAGAGGCGCCGACACCGGTTCCGGTCGAGGGAGAAGCTCTCGACCTGGTCGGCATCTTGTCGGCCGTTCAGGAAACGGCCTATCTCTGGGACATCGCGACGGACGCCATCTCGTGGGAGCACAATGCCTGTGCGGTTCTCGGCGTGTCTCATGGCGACGAGATCGCGACCGGACAGGCCTTCCAGTTTTTGATCGCATCCGAACACATCGGCCGCAGACATGCTGAAATCGCCGGTGCCACGGCCGAGAGCGCGACGACCGGCACACCGTACCGGGTGCAGTATCGCTTCATGCCGGGCGGCCGGCGCAGTGAAACCACGCTCTGGCTTGAA
>JANOAW010000023.1:0-1802 GCA_031411355.1 Hyphomicrobiaceae bacterium
CATCGATGTAGGCCTGTGTGTGCGGTCGATCGGCGGCGCGCGCCACCTAGGTCTTCTGCCAAGGCGTCAGTTTGGCGTAGGTGTCGGCGAGGGCCTGCTTGGCCTTGGCTTCGAGTTTAGCGATCTCGTCGCCGATCGTGACCGTGTTCTGATCGTCGTCGTGCAATGCCCGCAATTCCGCGACCTTGGCTTCGAGTTCGGCGATTGGCTTCTCGAACGACAGATAAGTGCGAACGGGGCGCGTGGACACGGGCGGCTCCTGGTGACGTGCGCCGGGGTAGCGGCTGCACGGCCCCGACGTCAAGGTTCGCTGCACGAGCCGTGCCGCTATTTCAGCGGGTTACTGGATTTCATCAGCTCAAAGTTGCTCGTCACCAAACAGCCAACCGCACACAGCCGCACCGGCGAAGGCACCGACCAGTTGCGCGATGACGAAACCGACGACGTGGGCTGGCGCAATCCCGGCGAACGTGTCGGTCAAGGCGCGCGCGATGGTGGCGGCCGGGTTTGCGAAGGATGTCGACGCCGTGAACCAATAGGCCGCCGTGATATAGAGCCCGACGGCTGTCGGCACCGCATCAGGTTTGGCGCGTGCGGTGCCAAGGATCGTCACCAGCAAGCCGAAGGCGGCAACGGCCTCGGCGAACCATTGCGCGCCGCCCGTGCGCGCCGTGGTTGCAAGCTGCATCAGCGGGAGCTCGAACATGGCATGTGCCACCAACGTGCCGAGGCACCCGCCGATGATCTGGACCACCGAATAAAGCCCCGCATCCCGTCGCGATATGTCGCGCCGCCACGCCATCACTAGGCTGACAGCCGGATTGAAATGCGCGCCCGAAATCGGGCCGAAGATCGTGATCAGCACGATCAGCATCGCGCCTGTCGGGATCGTGTTGCCGAGCAACGCAATGGCGAGATTGCCGCCCGACAACTTGGCAGCCATGACGCCGGAGCCGACCACGGTCGCGACGAGCAGGGCAGTCCCCAACCCTTCCGCCATGAGACGCCGTGGCAGATGCACCTTCGTCCGAAACGCATCCGCCCCTCTCGCGCGTACGGTCATGGTCCAACGCGCCCTTTAACTGTGTCGATGAGATGCCCGTCTGCACCGATGATCATTTCGCCGTCTTCTTTCACAAACGGACCGCGGTGAGCGAGCGGCAGAATTTCGAGGACCGTTTGCGCAGGTCGGCACAGTCTGACACCCCAGGGCGTGACCACGATCGGACGATTGATCAAGATCGGATGTGCCGCGACCGCCTCGAACAGGTCGTCGTCTGTCAGATCACCGCGGTCCAGCCGCAACGCGGCGAACGGCGTTCCAGACTGCCGCAGAAGTCCGCGCAACGGCATGGCCATGCGCGATGCGAGACGCGTCAGCAAAACGCGCTCTGGCGGCGTTTTCAGATACTCGATCACATGCGGCTCGACACCCGTGTTGCGGATCAGTGCCAAGGTATTGCGCGACGTGCCGCACTGCGGGTTGTGATAGATGACGACATCCAGCGTCGTCGGATCGGTCGTGTTCATGACGAGCTCCGCCAGTCGTAAGTGCTGTCCATCGAGGTCGAACGATCTATGACCAAGGTGTGCCGCATATCAGCCTTGCAAGCGAAGGCAACCTCGCGCACACTCCGGCTCAAGAAGAAAAAATTCGGAGGACGCCTGGACATGTCGGTTGCAGGGGGGCTTGCGCCTGCTGCAGCAGCGCTGCCGTCGTCAAAGGCGATGCCGTTGCTCAGTGTTCGCGACATATCGGTGCGCTTCGGCGGCATCGTCGCGCTCGATGGCGTTTCATTCGA
>JANOAW010000024.1:0-4382 GCA_031411355.1 Hyphomicrobiaceae bacterium
TGTCTCGTCACGCCACGTTCCCGACGCCTTGCCGTCGATCTCGGTCATCGTGTCGGTGAGCAGCCACCCCCCAAACTCGGATTGCTCGTCGGCGATGATGACGCGCAGACCACTCTCGGCAGCGGCGATTGCGGCCGCGAGCCCCGCAGGTCCGGCACCAACAATCAGCACGTCACAATGGGCGAAGGTGCTCGCGTAATGATCCGGGTCGGGCACATCAGGCACGCGGCCGAGGCCGGCTGCGCGACGGATGATCGGCTCGTAGAGTTTGGTCCAGGCTTTGTTGGAGCCGATGAAGCGCGGGCCCATGAAGGTCTTGTAGTAGAAGCCGGCGGGAAACAGTGGTGCCAGCAGATCGTTGACGGCGCCGACGTCCATGGACAGAGACGGCCAGCGGTTCTGGCTCCTTGCGGCCATGCCGTCGAACACTTCAACCTGTGTTGCGCGCAAATTCGGTGTCTTGCGGCCGCCCCCGCGATCGATCTCGACGAGGCCGTTCGGTTCTTCGACGCCGGCGGCCATAAGGCCCCGCGGACGATGATACTTGTACGACCGGCCAACCAGATGGATGCCGTTGGCGAGCAAAGCGGAGGCCAGCGTATCGCCCTCGACGGCGGTGAGGCGGCGGCCGTCGAATGAAAACGTGATCGGTTGGGCGCGGTCGATACGGCCACCGGTCGGGGTGCGGAACGGGGAGGTGCTGAGCTGCGTCATGACGCGCCGACATTATTTTGATCGGGTCGTGGTGCGCCGGCAGGATAGGTCGCCAGAATGCGGTCGCTCACCGTATCGCGGACGGCGTTGAAAAACCGACCACAGCCGTGGCTATGGCGCCAGCGCTCATAGTGCACGCCCTTCGAATTGCTGCGCATGTAGAGGAAATCGGCCCAGGCCGCGTCGTCGACACCGGCCGGGTCGGCTGGACGCACGATGTGAGCTTCGCCGGCATAGCGGAACTCCACCTCGGGGCGGTCCATGTGGCAATAGGGACAGGAAATCAGCAGCATCGACAAAAGGTGTCCTTAGTGCGCAACGGCTGCGGCCGCGGCTTCATCGATGAGCCGACCGGTGCGGAACCGATCGAGTGAGAAGGGCGCTGCGATCGGATGTGGTTCTCCGGCAGCGAGGGTCGCGGCGAACACAGTTGCTGAGCCGGGCGTCGCCTTGAAGCCACCCGTACCCCAACCGCAATTGACGTAGAGCCCGGGCACGGGCGTTTTGCCGATGATGGGGGAACGGTCCGGCGTGACATCGACGATGCCGCCCCAATTGCGCAACATGCGCAGGCGACGGAAGATCGGAAACAGGTCGCAGATGGCGTCGACGGTGTGGGTGGTGATGTGCAGGCCGCCCGTCTGACTATAGGATGTGTAAGCGTCGGTTCCGGCGCCAATCACCAGCTCGCCCTTGTCCGATTGCGAGATGTAGGCATGGACCGTGTTCGACATGATCACGCACGGCAGGATCGGCTTCACCGGTTCCGAGACGAGGGCTTGCAACGGAAAGCTTTCGAGCGGCATGCGCACGCCCGCCATGGTCATCAAGACCGAGGTATGGCCTGCGGCGACAACGCCGACGCGTCTCGTGGCGATGGCACCCTTGGTCGTGTCGATGCCGATCACCGCGCCGCCGGCATCGCGGCGTATGCCGGTCACTTCGCAATTCTGGATGATGTCGACGCCGATCGCGCTGGCGGCGCGCGCATAACCCCATGCCACCGCATCGTGCCGCGCCGTGCCGCCGCGCCGCTGCAGAGCCGCTCCGACGACGGGGTAGCGCAGGGCTGATGAAATATTCAGCGGTGGGCAGAAGTCTCGCGCCTGCTCAGCTGACAGCCACTCGTTGTCGATGCCAGCCAGGCGATTGGCGTGCACGTGGCGCTTGAAGACTTGGGTGTCGTGAACGGTGTGGGCCAGCATCATGACGCCGCGCGGCGAATACATGACGTTGTAGTTGAGCTCGTCCGAGAGCGTTTCCCAGAGTTTCAGACTGAGCTCGTAGATCGCCTCGGAGGCTTCCCATAGATAGTTGGAACGGATGATGGTGGTGTTGCGGCCCGTGTTACCGCCACCGATCCAGCCCTTCTCGACCACGGCAATATTTTTGATGCCATGAGTTTTGGCCAGATAGTAGGCGGTGCCGAGCCCATGTCCGCCGCCGCCGATCAAGACCACGTCGTAGGCAGCTTTCGGCTCGGGCGAACGCCATTGCCGGGGCCACATCGCGTGGCCCGACAGGGCGTTTGTGATCAAGGCGCGTGCGGAATAGCGCACCAGACTTCCCCCCGACGCGTGCCGGCGGCACGGGCGCTTGCCGTCAATGTACGAACAGCACGGGCAGGTCTGATTTGCCGAGGATGTAGTTCGTCGCACCACCGAAAATCATCTGCCGCAGGCGGCTCTGGGTATAGGCGCCCTTGAGAATGAGATCGGCCCCGATGGCCCTCGCTTCCGCCATGATCGCCTCGCCCGGACCCTTGCCGGCCGGCACCACTTTTTCGGTGGCGACGATACCGTGGGCGGCAAGGTGGCCAAGCGCATCGCGCGCACTTGGCCCGGGCACCGTGTTGCCGTCGACGGTGACCAGATGCACGCGCTGCGCCGATTTCAGAACCGAAATCCCCATCGAGATCGCCCGCGCTGTTTCGGTCGAACAGTTCCAATGGATGAGCACTGTATCGCCGAGCATCGAGACCGCCCGTGGTGGCGCCATGAGAACGGGGCGGCCACTGTCGAACAATGCTGCTTCGAATGCGGTCATGCGACTGCCGGTTCCGCCGGGCCTCGCCATCACCGTGAGGTCGAACAAGCGTCCGAGTGCGCCGAGGGCACCATCCTCGACAGATGGGCCGCCGCGCCACCGGAAAGTCGGTGATCCCGGCGATTTGGTGCCGAAGGCGTCGAAGGCCGCGCGCGCCTCGCGAGCGAACTGACTTTCGTCCCAGTCGGCCGGCGGTATGGACACCGCCACGATCGGATCCGGCGCGACGATTTCGGCGAAAGCGGGTCGCAGCGCGACGCCCTCGACCGTTGCATCGAAACGCCGAGCGAGCAGTCGCGCGGTCTCGAACACAGACGGCATCATGGCCCCGGTATCGACGGGTACGAGCAGCGTTTTCATGATCCGACTCCGATGAGTTGCGCGGCCGCCATCTGGTCGAGGCATATCAGAACCGCCCTTAAAATGACAGTGTCGCACACGCGGTGCGGCCGGAACGGGTCGATCAAATGCGTGGGGCGATCAAATGCGACAAAGGCCGCCGACGCTCGCGCGTCCGCAGCCTTTGATCCCAACATGCGGTCCGTGCGCGAAGCACACGGTACCGCCGCGGCAAAGATCAAGTCATCTTTGCTGCGACTTTGTTGAAGGTGGTCGAGATGTTCGTGCCGAGCGTCGTGGCGGCCGAGATGATGGCGACCGAGATCAGAGCGGCGATCAGGCCGTACTCGATGGCGGTGGCGCCGGATTCGTCGGCAACGAAGCGAGCGAAAAGGTTCGTCATGGATACTCTCCCAACAGGTCACACAGACTAGCGCGGTATTGCGCGGTTCGTTTCGTCTCGGCACCCGCCGTGACCATCGAACTGACGTGAATGTACCGGGAGCCATTTAAAGGGAGGTTAATGGGGGCGTTGTTGCGGTAAGAATGCGCACGACTCTAAAATGCTGGTCAAGAAAGACTGACTGTAATGACCGAATGGGCATGACGCTGGCACCATATGGCGCGTTCGATCACATTGCGTTGCACGGCCGCATCACAAGACTTTGGCAGGCTTCACAGAGGCCGCGCGTCGTGTCACACTCTAGCATCGTCAACAACGGAGAGGAGGTGATCCTATGTCGAGTGGGAACTTTGAAACGGCACTGCCGCGGATAACTCTCCGGATATCGGAGCGCACCTCGCATCTTGCTTGAGATGCGACGGCGTTCATAACTCGGACGAGTGCGGCGCTAAGCCGTTCAGTCTCACGGGGCCACCTCGCAAGGGGTGGCCCTTTTGATTATCCCTTATGATGATCGGGATGCCCTTTTGATTATCGGGATGCCCCGTCCAACAGCCGCATGACCTCGGTGATGGCCGCCGCCCGCGCGGCCGGATCCGTACCGACGTGAGCAGCCCCGCGGCCGTCGGCGGTGTAGGCCAGATTTCGGCGGATACGGACCGGCGTGTCGGGCGCGTCGAACCCGTGATAGGCGCCAGCGTATTCGAGATATCGGACATTGTTGCGCGCGCCGAGTTCGCGACACGGACCAGGTGGCGTCCAGTCGTCCGCCCCACCCATCAATATCGTCAAAGGTACACGTGGCGACCACCAGGCCGGCTCGCGACGCATGCGGTTTGTGATTGGTCGACACCCCGGATAGAACGCAATGGCGAGTTTG
>JANOAW010000025.1:0-3231 GCA_031411355.1 Hyphomicrobiaceae bacterium
GCCGGGGCGACGCCGGCCGCGAAAAAGAAAATTGACGCGATCCTGGCCGCTCACGGCATCGCCGTTGCGACGTCGTCGGGCTTGCGTCGCAACAGCATGGCCTGTGTCGCGCTGCCGACTTGCGCACTCGCATTGGCTGAAAGCGAGCGCTTTCTGCCGCAACTGGTGACGGCGCTCGAGGACGTTCTCGATCGCGTCGGCCTGCGCGACGACGACATCGTGATCCGCATGACCGGCTGTCCGAACGGATGCGCGCGCCCCTATCTCGCCGAGATCGGCCTCGTCGGTCGCCAGCCCGGCAAATATAACCTCTACCTCGGCGCGGCTTTCGACGGTTCACGCTTGAACAAACTGGTGGCCCAGGACGTCGGCATGGCCGCGATCCTGCAACTGTTGGAGCCTCTTCTCGCGGACTACGCAAAGACGCGCAAAGATGGCGAACGTTTTGGCGATTTCGTCGTGCGCACCGGCATTGTGCAGGCAACGACAACCGGCAATCGTTTTCACGCCGATGTGAAGCTCATGACCGCGTGATCGACAATGGGGCAGCCTCGCGGGAGCCTTACTCCTCGGCATCTGTCGCCGTCTCGCCTCTGCGCCGATCGGCTGTGACGCGCAGATCGACGGCACGCTTGAAGAAATCACCGACAGGTTCCGCGGAACGAAAGCGCAGGTTCGGTGGGTAGACGCGCAAGGCCGACTGCGCCCGTAGCGCACCTTGCCGATCCACCCGATCGACGACGACGGCCGCACCACCTGCAATCACCAACGGCACGATCAGCGCAGCGGTGGTGATTTTAAGAGGCGTCAGTGTCGATGCGCGGCCGAGGTGCAGGGCGATCGTGGTCGTGGCCGCCGCAAGCCCGATCCCAAGACCGACAAAACCGGGAGCACGCGCGCCGCCGGCGAAAAAACCGAACGCCGTCGCTTCCTTGGTCAACTCGTAGACCATCGTCATGCCGAGCGCGATCGCGGCATGCTGTGCGAACCGCCATTCGGCACGAATGATCCGCGTGAGCAGCGACCAACTCGCGATCCACCCGCCGAGCAGCGTGAACGGCACGAGCACGCCCGCGGCTGCATCCGCCACGAGATCCTGCGGTGCGCCGAGCCATCGCTCGTAGACGGCGTGCATGGCGACCATGATGCCGAACGCGATTGAGAGCACACCCGCATCATTCCACCGCCGCCCGCGTGGCGCGATTTCGGCACGCTCCGGCTCCAAGGTGGCTTCTGCCGTCCGCACGCGGATCGTGCTGCGGCCGATCTGTAGGCGCTCGTTCGCAAGTGCGACACCCGACGCGCTGCGATGGCGCTTGCCATCGACCACGATGCCGTTGATCGACCCGGTGTCACTCACCCGCGTGGTGCCCGACGGCGTGATTTCGAGAATGGCATGCATCGGCGCCACGTACGGATCGTCGACCGCTACATCGCAGCTGATGCTGCGCCCGATCGTGATCGGCGATTTCGTCTCGGGAAATCTCAGCCGCTCGCGCACCACCCCCGTCTGATCGATGACGTCGATGACGGTTTGGCCGAGCGGCTCGGCAAGGGTCGACGGTCGACGGTGCGGGGGCTGGGGGCTCACGCTCTACGCTCCATGGCGTCGACGAAGTGGCGGATGAAAATCATACCCGATCCAAACTCCATGCCGCTCATGTCGAGGCTGGTCGTGAAGCCGTGTGATGTGCCGCTGATGCTCGTCACCCGCACATTGAAATCGTAGAGGCCGGTCAACTTGCGATAGGCGCGTGTGCAGATCGATACATCCGCGTCAAATCCCTTGAGCGCCACGATTTTCGTTTCACACGCCACCGGGCCGACATGGCGTCGATTGGCCGGCGAAAAGGGGCTGTTTCCCCCCGCTGACAGGCGATGTGCAAAGCGCCACGGGTCGAGCCGCGCCGATGTGAGGACAGTATGGGTGAAGGTGAAATTGCCCGTGGACAAGGACTGGCCGAGATAGATCTGTGCTTTGGCTGAACAACTGATGCGTACCGCCTGCACTGGGGCCGTCGCGGACGGAGACGCGGTGGCGCTGCAATCGACGAACGGCGCCAGTTTGCCGGGCAACGCATAACCCGACGTGACCTCGGTCGCCACGCTGTCGCCGAACCCGGCCAGCAGCGCCGAGGCATGAGAGCGTGCCTGGGTCACGATCGCCGCGTCGAGACCCGGCCCCCGATTTGGCCCCGGATTTGGCCCCGGATTTGGCCCCGAATTTGGATCGAGGCCGAGCCCGGTCGACTTGGCACTGAGCGTCGCTGCGACCAACGCGCGCGCATGTTCGGCTGGCACGAAAAAGCTGATCGATTGCTGAAAACGATAGTGCGAGACGTTGACCCCGAGCACGTCGCCCGCCGCGTTCATGCCCACCCGACATGCCGCCGTTGAGCGCGCCCGAATAGTGGATGCGCGGCACGAATTGCCCATCTACCTGACCGTTGGATACGCCCTCCGTGATGGTCAGGCCGACGTCCAAGGGGTAGCCGATCGAATAAGCCCGCTCACCTTTGTCGGGTTTGCCCTCGGCGAACGACAGCGGTTCAGGGGCGTGATCGGGTGCGAATGCGACCGCCAGATCGTTGCGCACGTCGATCGAGAGGATTTTCAAGGCGCCGGTGCGACCGTCAGGTGTTCTGTATTCAAGCCGATATTTGATCGGATCCTGAACATACTCGGCGACGACATGGAAGTTGGTGACGAAATACCCGCCTGCAGCCACAGCGAAGCCGGTGCCGTGAAACGTCGGCGAGGTGTTGGTCGAGACGAAACCGTTCACCTGGATGACCGACGGACGGGTGCGCTCGAGAATTGATCGAGCGCCCTCGGTCGCACTCGACACGATAGCAGGTCGCGTTTGCGCCGAAGCCAACTCCGCTGCCGCAACCGACAAGGCCGCAAGGAGGATCGTGATCAGACGTACCAAGCGCGCCATGCCTCTCCACCCGAGCAGCCACCCCATCCTAGGATATCGCGCAGCGAGCGACCAGGGCGAACGCAGCACGTGACCAAGTGCGGCTGCAACGTTACTCCAACCGATCCCGCATGGGTTTTCGTCACGAGATGCGATGCAAGATCGATGCAAGACAAGAAGCGCCGCGCCGGCTTTAGAACTTCAATCGGCTCACCCGCTTCACTTGCGGCAGGGCCTTGATCTCGGCCAGCACCGCCTCGGACACGGCTTCGTCCGTCGCAACAATGCAAATGGCTTCTCCGCCGGGACCG
>JANOAW010000026.1:0-3601 GCA_031411355.1 Hyphomicrobiaceae bacterium
GATGTCGATCGACACCAACGTGCTGAAGCGGGATTGGTTGGGGGATCTGGTTCAACAGGTGCAGCAGCGCACGCGCACAGCCAACATCGCGCGTCAGGCGCTCGGCGTGCGTGACGGCCGAGTGGTTCTGACGCTGGCGAAAGCCGAGGACATGACGGTCGCCGAACGTGAATTGCGTGCCCTGGTTCAGCCGCTCGAGACGGCGCAGCTCGGCGGCACCATCACAACCAACCTGGACGTCAAAAAAGAGAACGATACTGTCATTTCACTCGGGCCGACCGAGCCGGGCCTGCGGGAGCGTGAAAGCCAGGGTATCGCCTCCTCGATCGAGACCGTGCGTCGCCGGCTCGATCCGGAAGGCACGCGCGAAATGAATATCGTCCGGCAAGGACGCGATCGCATTCTCATTCAGATCCCGGGTGTTTCCGATCCCAAGTTGATCGACAGCTACAAGGAAATTCTCAAAAGCACGGCCAAGATGACGTTCCACGTCGTGCATCCGAGCATGACCGCTGAAGACGTGAAGACCTCGGGCCGCCCTCCCTCCGGTTATAAAGTGTTTCCGAGCACCGATCGCATCGGCGGCGAGGAGCTGCTCGAGGAGCGGCCGCTGATCGGCGGCGATCAACTGTCACGTGCCGATCCCTCATTTGACGAGGCGCGTCAGCCGTCGCTTTCCTTCCAGTTCAAGCCGCAGGCCGCGCGCGTCTTCGGCAAGTTCAGCTCCGAGAACATCGGTCGGCGTTTCGCGATTGTCCTCGACGGCAAAGTGCTGACGGCGCCCGTGATCCGCACGCCGATCCAGGACGGTAACGGCCAGATCACCGGCAATTTCAATGTCGAGGAAGTCACCAAGCTTGCCATTCAGCTGCGCTCCGGCGCGTTGCCCGCGCCCTTGAAGCTCGAGCAGGAAAGCACGGTCGGCGCGTCGCTCGGTGCCGACAGTATTCGCGCGGGCAAGATCGCCACCTTGATCGGTGCGGGCCTGGTGGTCGCGTTCATGCTGTTCGCCTACGGCACGTTCGGCATCTTCTCGATCATCGCGGTCGCGATCAACGTGGCCATGATCATGGCCTGCATGGCGTGGCTCGGCGCATCGTTGACGCTGCCCGGCATCGCCGGCATCCTCCTCACCATCGGCATGGCCGTGGACGCCAACGTGCTCATCTACGAGCGCATTCGCGAGGAGCTGCGCAACAAGTCGTCGCCGATCGCCGCCATCGAAAAAGGGTTCGACCGCGCTTTCGGTACCATCGTCGATGCCAACTTGACCACGCTGATCGCCGCCATCGCGATGTTTGCACTCGGCTCCGGCCCCATCAAGGGCTTTGCCATCACACTATCGATCGGCATTTTGACTACTGTCTTCACAGCCTTCACCGTCACGCGCCTGCTGGTGTCTTGGTGGTTGGCGTCGCACAAGAACATCAAGAAGATCGAGGCGCCGTTGTAGGTCTTGGTGTCAGACTTCGGTCAGACACCACCGATGAACGGCCAAAAACGACGACAAATACGCCGGTGCCTGACCGAGGTCGGGAGCCAACAGGACCGATCCCATGCTGAAGTTCAAAGGCGTCGATTTCTTCCCCCACGGCCTGCGCATGCCGATCATCGCAAACCGCCGCTTCTTCATCGGCATTTCGTGGGCACTCGCGCTGCTGTCGGTCGCGCTGATCGGGATCAAGGGCCTGAACTTCGGCGTCGATTTCAAAGGCGGCTCGATCATCGAGGTGCGCTCGAAGAGTGGGCCGGTCGACATCGCCAAGCTGCGTGAGGTCGCCAATTCGGCTGGCGTCGGTGGTATTCAGGTGCAGGGATTGCGCGAGGCGACCGACGCGTTGTTGCGCATGGAAATGCAATCCGGTGGTGATGCGGCACAGGAACCGGCGACCAACAAGCTGATTGCGGCACTCGGCGCCAATTTCGAAATCCGCAACAAAGAGGTCATCGGCGGCGCAGTGTCGAAAGAGCTGTTGTGGGCCGGCATCTGGGCCGTGGTTGCCTCGCTCGTCGGCATTCTGCTCTACGTGTGGTTTCGCTTCGAGTGGCAGTTCGCGGTCGCAGCTATCCTCGCCCTCGTCCACGACGTGTTCATCACCTGCGGAATGTTCGCGCTGTTGGGCTACGAGTTCGACTTGACGGTGGTCGCGGCCTTGCTGACGCTGGCTGGATATTCCGTCAACGACACCGTCGTCGTTTTTGATCGCATCCGCGAGAATATGCGCAAATATAAGAAGATGCCGCTTTGGGATCTGCTGGATCTGTCGATTAACGAAACCCTGTCGCGCACAGTCTTGACGGCCGGAACGGTGTTTCTCGCCGTGCTCGCCCTTTACGTGTTCGGCACCGAAGTCATCCACGGTTTCGCGTTCGCGATGCTGTTCGGCGTGTTGATCGGAACGTGGTCGTCGATCTTCGTCGCGGCGCCGTTGCTGATGTTCTTTGGTCTCACCCGCGAAAAGGTGACTGGGCAGAAAGACGGCGCATCGAACAACGGCACGACCAAGCAAGGCGCAAAGGCCTGAGGGCGTCACGGGTTTGCCATGGACGCGTGCCGGCAGGCGGATCTCCGCCAGCCGGGACACTATCAGCGGGGCCAAAAGCCTGTCAGGCGCGGGTTTCTGTTTGAAACACTTTTTGTGCAACCTGCCAGCGCCCGTCGACCTTCAGCAGTGACAAAAGGTCGGTGAAATATCTCGGCGGCAATTGGCATTTGACTTTGACGAACGCCATGGTCGGCCCGGTGATGTCGATCGAAAGCACGTGATCCGCGCGTTCGAGCCCCTGTAACTTGGCCGACGCCCGTGTCCGGACCGCGGCGAGCCAGGCGTCGCGCGGGGTGATGACGGTCTTGCCGTCGACACTCTGTGTCAAAGCTGACGTCGGCAAGAACACACGCGCGATCTTGTCGGCGTCGCCGTCGTAGAGGCCGTCGAGATAATCTTTGATCAGCGCTTCGATTTCGACCAGATCACGGCTCATAGGACGTCTCCTGACCCAACCTGTGCCGCGACCGTTATTGTGACGTCGCGGTCTTGTCCTTGGCAGCTGGTGCTTTCGGCGCGGCTTTGGCGGGTGCTGCCGCTTTCTTGGGCGGCGTGACACTGGCCTCTGACGGCGTCACAGTGGCGGCTGGACCATCCCAGCAGACACTGGCTTCGGCCCGGCATGTGTATTCGTCGAACACGATCAGGTCGAGATACAACTCGCAGGTGACGTCCTTTTTACCGGTGGCATATTTCTTGATGCCGTTGGCCGAGGCCCATTTTGCGACGTAGGTGTCGAGCAGGGCCTTGGCGTCCTTGGTCGGTCCATCCTTGCCATAGTCGTTGACGCTGAAGCCGAGGCGTGTGCAACGCGCATCCGCCGCGGTCGCAGACAGGAGCGCGGTGGCCGCGACGGCAACGGCGATAACTACGAAGCGCATGGTCAACTCCACGTACCGAGCAACAGGGTTAACCGCGCTTAGCAGAGGGTCGACGGACTGCCTAGTGATCGCGCGCCACGGTCTATGGCCGCTTCGCGTCAAGGGCAGGCGCTCGGTTCACGCCGCCTGCTCCGTGTGTGCATCCTGCGACACCACCCGCACCGTCGACCGGCC
>JANOAW010000027.1:0-2141 GCA_031411355.1 Hyphomicrobiaceae bacterium
GTCGTCGCAGTTCTGGTCGAAGCCGATGTCATGTGCCGGTCCATGGATATTCAGCCTCATGGACCACAAGCCGGCCGAGGACGTCTATCGAGACCGGGCATTCGGACGGCCGACTGTTGCCGCGCAGCATCAATTTGCCAAGCAACTCACGGCAAAAAAAGAGCCGCTCATAGTCGTGAGCGGCCCAAGTCTAGGGAGGAAACGCCCAAGAAGGGCATGTCGCCGATCACGCGGAGGCGCAACCAGCAACAACTCCAACATATGTGTGCACCGCACCAAAGGCAAGTAAATTTTTGCATTGCAGCAAAGCGGCTGGTGCATACGGGAGGGCGGCAGCAGGTTATGCGGCCACGCCCGATCCGACCCGTGTGCCGAAACCGCGCCCGGGCGCGGCGTTGAACAAGGCGCGCGTATACTCATGTTGCGGTCGCGCAAAGATGTCGGCGGTGGCCCCCGCCTCGACGACGACCCCTCTCTGCATGACCGCGATTCGATCGCAGATCTGCGCCGCGACCCGCAGGTCATGGGTGATGAACAGCACCGCGAGATCGAATTTCTTGCGCACGTCGTCCAGCAATCGCAACACCTGCGCTTGGACCGACACATCGAGCGCCGAAACCGGTTCGTCACCAATCAGCAACACGGGCTCCATGGCGAGCGCACGGGCGATCGCGATCCGCTGACGTTGGCCACCGGAGAACTGATGTGGATACCGATCAAGGGCATCCGGCGAAAGGCCGACAAGGCTCATCAGCCCACGGGCACGCGCGTGCGCCTCACTGCGGCCGAGGCCGAAATTGACCGGTCCTTCCGTGATCGATTGGCCGACCGTGCGGCGCGGATTGAGGGAGCGATAGGGATCTTGAAACACCACCTGAACCCGCCGCCGATACGGTCGGAACGCGCCCTCGCGCATCTTGGCGATATCGACATTGTCGATCGAGATTTCGCCCGAAGTCGGATCGACCAGACGCGCGATACACCGAGCCACTGTCGACTTGCCCGAGCCACTCTCGCCGACGATGCCGAGCGTCTCACCGCGTCGCACCTCGATGGTGACGTTCTCGGCGGCTTTGACGACGCGGCCTGCCCCGGCAATCCAGCCCGTGCCACCATATGTCTTGGATAACGCCCGCGTTGCGAGCGCGACCGCGCCTTGCACAGGCAGTCGCGGTGGCGGCGTCAAGCTCGGCACGGCCTTGATGAGCATCTGCGTATAGGCTTGTTTCGGATGCATCAAAACCTCATCGCGCGTGCCCTGCTCGACGATGCGGCCGTTCTGCATGACGACGACGCGATTGGCGATCTCCGACACGACGCCGAAATCGTGGGTGATGAACAGCACACCCGTGTTGCGGCGCCCCTGCAGTTCCTTGATAAGCTTGAGGATCTGGGCTTGGGTCGTGACATCGAGCGCGGTGGTCGGCTCGTCGGCGATCAACAGGGCGGGATCAAGGACCAGCGCCTGCGCGATCATGACCCGCTGGCGCTGACCGCCCGACAATTGGTGGGGATAGGCGTCGATCATCTGTTCGGGATCCGGCAGATGCACCGCGCGCATGATATCGAGCACGCGTGCGCGCTGTGCCTTCTGATCGAGGCTGGTGTGGATCTCCAGTACTTCGCGGATCTGGTCGCCGACCCGCTCGACCGGATTGAGCGCGGTCATCGGCTCCTGGAACACCATGGCCATGCGGGTGCCGCGGATGGCCCGCAGCTCGGTATCCGATTTGGTGAGCAGCTCATCGCCCTGCAGCCGGATCGAGCCGCTCTCGACCTGCATCGCGCCCTTCGGCAACAGGCCCATCACGGCCTGCGCCGTCACCGACTTGCCGGAACCGGATTCGCCGACCACGCAGACGATTTCGTCGGCACCGACGGTCAGGTTGATGCCCTGCACGGCATGCGTCCGATCGCCGCCCCTGATGGCGACGGAAAGATCGGTGACTTCGAGAACGCTGACAGCCCGCAATCAAAGCCTGTCTTGGTAGACCTCGGATCGCCATTGCACACTCACCATGCCGAGGAACTCAAGCGACAACCAGCAGCAAAGTTTCTCTTTACGCTGAGTCAAGTCGGCTCGATTGCGTTTGGACCAGCAAGAGATCACCTCCGTAGACTCTGCGGTAAGGGTACGAATC
>JANOAW010000028.1:0-4407 GCA_031411355.1 Hyphomicrobiaceae bacterium
GCGGTAGCCGGCGAACATGCCTTTGAGCATCTTGGCGCTGCCAAGATCGCCACGACGATCGAGCCAGGCGTCGCGGGCAAGCGCTTGCTCGCGCGACGGCACCATGTATCCCGATGTCGTGAGCACACAATTTGCGATGGCCTTGACGAACAGATCACGCCACGCGTCGGCGTTGGTCGCGCCGATGGTCGCCTCGTCGATATCGATCAAGGCTTCGACCTCGGGGCGTGTCACGGTGATGTTGCCGTCGCCGCCGAAGGCATAGATGATGCGCCGGATGACTTCCACGTCGGCATCCGTGACGGCGACGACCTTTTCGTCATCGCGCCCGCGCAGTGGCCCTTTGCCGGTGACGACGGCGGTGCGCACTTGATCGAGCGCGAAGCGGGCGAGGCTCTGTGGCGACCAGCGGGATTTGTCGAGCACATTGATGATCAGTTCGAATTCGGCCCGCCCGACTGGGTGACCGTCAGAGCCGATACGGGCGAGCAACCATGCGACGTTGTCGGTCGTCACGTAGCCTTCCGGCAGCGCCTGATGCACGACGTAGTCGGTCAGCATTTCGACGAAACAGTCCAACCATTGCGGATCCTGCTTGGTCGCCGCCCGATGCAAAGCGAACAACGCATCGGCATCGCTCTCGTCGATGATCCCGTCGGCATAGATTGCGCGGCGAAACTTGGCGACGTCCGCGTCGGTGATTTCACCGCGATTCATGATCTCGTCGAACGCAATGGCTTTCTGAAGGGTCATCGTACCGGTCCTGGCTCACATCGCCAGCCAAGCTACCGGCGGTTCCTTACCAAGCGGCTAACATCTGTGCCGGAATTGTAGCAGTGTGGCCGCCCGACAGCAGATGTCACGTCTTCAGGCCCGTCTATTCAGGCCCGTCTATTCAGGCCCGCTGGAACAGTCGGCCGCAAGCCACACGCCGTCGAGCGTATCTCGCGAAGGGGCTTATTTCCGCGTCGCGAGCGCCACCCCGGCGACGACCACGCCGACCCCTGCCATCTGCCCGATCGTCATCTGTTCGCCAAACAGCATCCAGGCTTCGACGGCAACCACCGGCGGCACGAGATAGATCAGCGTCCCGACCCGAGACACGGCGCCATTCCGGATCAGCCAGAGCATGATCAAAATGGCGCCGATGGAAATTGCCAGCACGCTCCAGGCCATGGTCGCAACCGCCTGCCAATGCCAGTCGAGTCGATGGTTCGGCTCCAGCAGCCAGGCGGCCGGCACCGTAGCAGCGACCGCACCGGCATATTGCAGGGCGGCAATGGTGCGCAGATCACCCGACGGTATGAAACGCTTCTGATAGAAGGTGCCGAACGTCACCGAGAGCATGCCCAGTGCATTGACGAACAGCAACCAGCGCATCGGCTCGAGCGCCACCATGTCGACACCCACGACCTTCGGCTGCAAGACCAGCAGAATGCCTAGAAAACCGATCAGAATTCCCACCCATTGACGCCCGACGATGTGCTCGCGCGCGAGCCATGGTGCCAACAGCGCAGTCAGCAGCGGTTGAGCACCAGCCAGCACCCCCGAAACACCGGCCGGGATGCCATGCGCCACCACATACCAGACCGGGCCGAGATAGCCTGCATGCAGCAGCACGCCCGATATCACGGCATGCAGCCGAGCCGACCGGCGTGTTGGCCACGGTGCTGAAAACGCAAGACAAATCGCCGTCATGACGACGCCGGCCAAGGCATATCGGGTGGCGAGAAAGGTCAACGGATCCGCATGCGGCGCCGCGGCGCGTGCCGAGATCCAGCCCGTTGACCAGAGAAAGACAAACATGGCCGGCGCGACCGCCGAGGCGATCGCCATCCAGCGCTTTCGCGTCGCGCTCACACCTCGGCCTTTCTCGTTGCGATGCTGATGCGCGAGCGAAACATCGCCGACGTCAGCGGCCGATGTGTTTGAACATGACGCTGCGCGCGTCCGCATCCATTTCGGCCTTGAAAGGATGCAGATCCTTCAACGCCTTGGCTTTGGCGGCAGCCGGGCGGGCGTCGATCTCGTCGTGCAGCCGCTTCACGTTTGGCAACTTCGCCCAGGCGTCGTCTCCAAGAATGAACGGGATCATGCGCGCCCACCCCCAGACACACATGTCGACGATCGAATACGCCTCACCGACCATGTATTTGTGGCGCGCTAGACGTGCATCGAGCACTTCGAAGTGCCGCATCGCCTCATATTGATAGCGCGTGTTGGCGTAGGCGATCTTTTCAGGCGCGAAATGTCTGAAATGGACCGCTTGACCAGCATACGGACCAACTCCGGTCGCAACGAACATCAGCCACGACAGCGTCTCGCCGCGCAGCGTCGATGCGGGCAGGAACTTGCCGGTTTTCTCGGCGAGATAAAGCAGGATGGCATTGCTGTCGAACACCACCGCGCCGGCATCGACGATAATCGGCACTTTGGCGTTCGGGTTGAGCGCGACGATTTCGGGCTTGAACTGATCACCACGACGCGTGTCGACCGGCTTTGGATTGAACGGCAAACCGGTTTCGTAAAGAAACAGGCCGACCTTGGACGGGTTCGGCGAGCCGTTGAAATAAAAATCGAGCATGAGATGGTCCTTTGTGGTCCGTTCGGGACGAGGCTGTCGCAGGTGTAAACCGTTATTTCAATACCACCGCCGTCTCGATCGATTGGCCGGTCCCCGTCACGGTGACGCGCAGCGATTTTCCGACCAGATCCTTGACGTCGGGTGTCTTCGACAAATCGATCAGATACGTCGCGACGCCGCCCGTCTCGCCTGTCTTGCGCGTGAGTGGCACAAACAATCCGTCCGGCGCCTCGACGAAAAGATCTTGCGCGCCCCGTGTTCGGAACGTGATGTGTGGCTCAGCGCCCATGAGATCGAACGTCGACGACACCAACGCCGGTGTGGCTTTGACGGGGTCGGCAGTGACTTTTGGCACCAACGCCATGGCGGCCGTCAACGGTGCCGAACTCTGACCGCCCCCTGGCGGCAGGACGAGCGCAAGCTTGCTGTCGATGGGAATGCACACGTCCTTGCAGACACCATACGAGAACTCGAGGGCGATCTTGGCAGCCTTGCCGGCCTCGTGTGTGAAGGTGACCGGGAACAGGACCGTGCCCTTGTAGCCGATCGCCGTACCGCCCTGATCCGACATGGCGACCGGCGCCGGATAGAGCACGTCGAACCCCGCCGCATTCTCCGACCCCTCCCATTCGAACGATGGCGGCACCCCCGCGTCTCCCGGCATACGCCAGTACGTCTTCCAGCCCGGGGCGAGTTGCAGCTCGACGCCGATGACGCCGCTCGGCCCCGCGACCAGTCGGACGCGTGAATTTGGATGGTCATTCCATACAGTCGCCGTCTCGGCTCGGGCGCCCGCACAGGTCACAATCACCAATCCCACGACAGCTGCGATCGATTTCAACGCGGCCATGGCCAACCTCCAGCAGACTGCAGATCTGTCAGGTGTCACTCCGACGCGGTTGGAGCAAGATCGGCGCGGCACGCAAGTGGTCACGATGACGTCATTGCGTCGGCTATGGTAACTGGGTGCTGAAGCTCGAGGAAACGCCGCTCATGCACCTGACCGTCGATGCCCATGACGTCTTCGTCGCCACGGGCGGCAAACCGCTCGATACCTCGAAGCCGACAATCGTGTTTTTGCACGGTGCTGGATGCGATCGAACCAGTTGGACGCTGCCGACGCGCTGGTTTGCGCACCACGGCTGGTCCGTTCTGGCGCCGGACCTGCCGGGCCATGGCCTCACCAAAGGCAAACCGTTGACCACGGTTCTCGACATGGCGGCATGGGTTGAACGTTTGCTTGACGCGGCTGGCTCGCAAAAAGCTGCCATCGTCGGCCACTCCATGGGCGGCGCAATCGCCATCGAAACGGCGGCCAGATGCCCCGATCGCATCTCGGGGCTCGGCCTCGTCGGCACGGCAGCGACCATCCCGGTCGGGCCTCAACTGCTCACAGCCGCAACCGCCGATCCAACGGCCGCCTACGACATGATGACGGCGTGGGCAGTCGGCGCGGCGGCGAAACGGGGCGGCAATGCCGTGCCGGGGCTCTGGCTGTCGGGCGCGGTCCGGCGTGTCTTCGACGTCAACGCGCCAGGCGTCCTCGGCACCGACCTAACCGCCTGTGCCGGCTGGACGACGGGTATTGCCGCCGCGTCCCGCATCGTTTGCCCGACCACCGTGATGACGGGCGCCCTCGATCTCATGACACCGGCAAAGAAGGGCGCTGATCTGGCAAAGCTCGTAGCTGGCAGCCGCCTCGTCCGCCTCGATGGCGTCGGTCACATGATCATGGGCGAGGCGCCGAAGGCGTTCCTTGCCGCGTTGATCGCCGGCTTGACACCATCGGCGGCCACGTGAGGCTCCGGCCTAAATTTGATGGC
>JANOAW010000029.1:0-3363 GCA_031411355.1 Hyphomicrobiaceae bacterium
CCAACTCGGTGTTCTCGAACGTCTTGGAGTTGCCGAGCGCCGGCGACACGAACCCGCCGACTGCACAGGTAGCCGCGGCGAAGATACGAAAGCCTGTCATCGATCCGATCCCGCGCGAGCTGCCTTACGTCGACCGTACTCGGGCGACGCCCGCGGTCAAAGGGGCAAATTGGCCGTGCTCGGTCGGTGCTTCCAAGCGAAAGTCTCTCATCCGCGCCTCAGGTCTCGTCGTCGCCCGTCAAGGAACGACTGGCTGTCGCATAGGAGAAGCCGGCACGCGCCATGGCGGCGAGATCTTTGCGCCGTTGGTCAGGCGAATCGACTTTGCGGCTCCAATGGCCGAGGCGACGGCGCTCGGCATAGCGGCGCGCCTGCGCGAGATCGTCGATGCCGTCAGCCAGAGTGGCATCGACGATGGCGGCATCGACGCCCTTGAGCTTGAGGCCTTGGGCGATGCGGCGCATCGGCAGGCCCTTGTTTTGCAGGGTCGCCGTGCGTCCGCGCGCAAACACCACGTCGTCGATGAGCTTATCGGCAACCAAACCGTCGAGGGCAGCATCGATCAAGGCTGTCGTCTCGGGCTCGAGCGCGCGCACCTGAAGGCGCGATTTGGCACGCCTGACTAGGGTTGTTCGCACCATGGCGCGCGACGCCGAACGCTGTTGCAAGTAGTGCAGCGCGGCATTGCGCAGATAGCTCGATGTGACGGCACGCGGGGCACGCAGCGACCGCGCTCGCCTCTCCTCGATCATGTGTGTGAACCCAGATCAGCCCGGTCGCCATCGGCATCAGAACAGCCGTCGGGGAGCATCGGTTGCGCCGCTCCCCGACACATTTTAATGTCAGCGGGCGGCCGACTTCTCGAACTGCCGCAGCACCTGATTGCCGCGCGAAACGGCATCGTCGAGCGCCTGCTTGGCGGTTTTCTTGCCGTCCAGAGCCGATTCGATTTCCTCGGCCCACATGTCGCGCATCTGCACCATGTTGCCAAGGCGAAGCCCGCGCGAATTCTCGGTCGGCGCCTTGTTGGTCAGCTGCAGAAGCGGCGTCTCGAGATGCGGTTTGTCTTTGTAGAAACCCGATGCCTTGACCTTGTCGTAGGCGGCCTTCGTGATCGGCAGATAACCCGACACGGTGTGCAACGTTACCTGACGATCCGTATCCGACAGAAATGTGAAGAACTTCGAGACGCCCTTGTATTCCTCAGGCTTCTTACCACCCATGACCCACAGCGACGCGCCGCCGATGATGGAGTTCTGCGGTGCCCCCGCGACATCGGGGTAGTAGGGCATCGGCGCGTTGGCCCAGTTGAACTTGGCGTTGGCTGAAACGTTGGCGAAGAACGCCGACGACGTCAGCATGATCGGACATTCGCCCGAGGGAAAACGCCCTTCACCCGTGTTGGTTCGGCCGGAATAGCTGAACGACTTGTCCTTTTGCAATTCGACCAGACTGTTCAGGTGGCGCACGTGGAAATCGGTATTGAATTTCAACTCCGTGTCGAAACCGTCCATGCCGTTGGCCTTGGTGGCGAGCGGTACATTGTGCCAAGCCGAGAGCTGCTCGATGTTCAGCCACGTGGTCCATGCGGTCGAGAAGCCGCACTTTTCAAAGCCGTTGGCGCGCAATTTCTTGGCGGTGTCGAAGAGTTCGGGCCATGTCTTTGGCGGCTCTTTCATGCCGATCTTTTCCAGCGCGTCTTTGTTGTACCACATCACCGCCGAAGATGAATTGAATGGAAACGACAGCATCTCGCCCTTGGTGGTCGAGTAGTAGCCGGTGATCGTCGGCAAATACGTGGCCGGATCGAAGGTTTCGCCGGCTTCCTTCATCATCACCTGCACAGGCTTGATGGCGCCCCCTGCCGACATCATCGTGGCGGTGCCGACTTCGAACACCTGCATGATGTGCGGCGCGTTGCCGGCGCGAAACGCCGCGATGCCAGCGCTCATGGTCTCCGGATAGGAGCCCTTGAAAGACGGGACGACTTTGTATTCGGGATTGGCGGCGTTGAAATCGCTGGCCAGCTTGACGATGACATCATTGTTGCCGCCGGTCATGGCATGCCACCACTGGATTTCGATCTGAGCCGAGGCGGTGGTGGTGCCCAGGGTGAAGGCTGCGGCTGCGAGTAGAGCCAGCTTCGACGTCGACTGCATCAGGTGTCCTCCCGTTTGCGCGATGCGCGATCGGCTCGCTATCAGCGCGTTACGACATCCTCGTGACGGCCGGGATGTGTCGCATACACTTATCGTGGCCGATCCCGAGGCGGAAGCCCAGCCGCGTCGAGCCGGTCGAGAAAAGCTTCGACACCCAGGCGATAGCCGCGATCACCGACGGCGCGCATGTGATCTCGCCCTGGCAACTCAAGCGCTTCGGCGCCAGGGATCAGTGCCGCCAGCTCAGCAGCGGACCCACCGATGACGTCGTCTGTGCCCACGGCCACGAGCACGGGGCAGACGATGGTCTGCAGCATTTCGGCCGATATCACCGCGCGCGCCGAACGGATGCACATGGCCAAGGCCTTCAGATCGCTCCTGGTCGCCTCGGCGAAGGCACGAAACGTGCGCGCGGTCGAATTGGTGACGTCATCGATACTATCGGCTTCGAGTGCGTGCGCGATCGGACCGGTGCCGGCGAGGCCGCGCACCATGTTGATGCCGAGGCCGCCGAAGATGGCCGATCGCACACGGTCCGGATGCTTCATGGCCAGGAACGCCGTGATGCGCGCGCCCATCGAATAGCCCATGACATCGGCCCGCACGATGCCGAGGTAATCGAGCAGTGCGCGGGCATCCTCGGCCATCAGGGGCGAGCCGTAGTCCTCCTGGCGGTAGAGTTTCGCGCTCTGTCCGTGGCCGCGGCAATCCATGGCGATGACGCGTCGCCCGTTGCCGGTGAGAAACTTGACCCACATCGGGTCGACCCAGTTGGTTTTGATGTTGGAGGCGAAGCCGTGAATGAGCAGAATCGGCGCGCCGTCGCGCGGTCCGGCGTCGATGAAGTGGATGTCGACCCCGTTGGCGTCGACATGGTGTGCGGCGATCGTTGACATGTGCATAGACCCTTCCCTGTCGGCGTTCCCCTGCACCGTGTTCCGACGGGGTCGTCAAGTGACGGCCGAAGACGTTACTCGGCTGCGACGGGTGTTGACGGCACGGCTTGCGCCCCGCCCCACATGCGGCGGTGCAGCCGGTCGAGGGCCAGATAGATGACCGGGGTCGTGTACAATGTCAGAACCTGCGAGACCAAGAGGCCACCGATGATCGAGACGCCCAAGGGTGTGCGTAGCGATGACCCGGGCCCAGAGGCGATCGCCAGCGGCACGGCCCCGAGAAGCGCTGCCATCGTGGTCATCAGGAT
>JANOAW010000030.1:0-2360 GCA_031411355.1 Hyphomicrobiaceae bacterium
ATGGTGCGCACGGCCATCGATCCGGGCGATCAGGCAGCCAACGCCAGCCTCTACACCAGCTTCTACAACGCGGCCTTGGCACATGGACTGCCAGCGGACCTCATCCTGCAGGTCCTTCGGATTCACGCCTACGAGACCGACTTCCGCCGCCGCATCCGAGGCAGCGATCAAGTCGAGTGGTTCTTCGACACGCGTGACGACGACAAGGGCTTGGACGCGACCCTCGGTGACTTGCTCATGACGTCGATCTCGACCGGCGGAGAAACGCAGCGCTTCTACCGCTTCAAAACCACCGACGGCGTCGTCGACTATTACGACGAGGGTGGCAATACGAGCCGCAAATTCCTGATGCGCCAACCGGTGCGCGGCGCGGGGATGCGCATGGCCTCGGGCTTCGGCATGCGACGGCATCCGATCCTGCAGATGCTGCGGCCACACAACGGACTCGATTGGGCCGGACCGACCGGCACTCCCATCATGGCGGCCGGCATGGGCACCGTCGAAGAAGCAGCGCGGCGCGGAGAATATGGCAATTACGTCCGCATCCGTCATGCCAACGGCTATAGGACGGCGTATGCACACATGCAGAAGTTCGCGCCCGGCATCAGCGAAGGCGTCCGCGTCACCCAAGGTCAGATCATCGGCTATCTCGGCAATACCGGCCTCTCGGCGGGGCCGCATTTGCACTATGAAGTTCACGTCAACGGCCAACCCGTCGATCCCATGTCTATTCAGGTGCCACGGGAGCGTAAACTGACCGCCAACCAGTTGCGCGACTTCCTCAAGGAAAAGTCACGCGTCGATGAATTGCTGCGACGCAATCCTGTGTCCTCACGCATCATCGATCAACAGGCAGCCTTGCGCCAATGAGGGGCGCGCGGTTGTGAGCTGGTCAGCCGGTCGGTGCGATGCGCATGAAGGTTGCCTGCAC
This sequence comes from Hyphomicrobiaceae bacterium, assembly GCA_031411355.1. Classification (GTDB taxonomy): domain Bacteria; phylum Pseudomonadota; class Alphaproteobacteria; order Rhizobiales; family Hyphomicrobiaceae; genus JABFRJ01. Next base: position 932 of record JANOAW010000030.1, read on the forward strand.
AATGGCGCAGATTTCGCGCGAACCAGGCACGCCGCAGTCACACACCATGCGAGCGACGGTGATGGTTTTGCCGGGGCGGATGACGTCACCGATGGCGCGCACATGACCGGTCGCGGCACGCATGAAGTTGATCTTGTACTCGATGGTCACCACGTCGGAACCGGCCGGCATCAGTGTGAGAGCCGCAAATCCACCGGCGCTGTCGGCGAGGGCGCCGATGACGCCCCCGTGCACCCGTCCTTGCTGTTGGAGCAGCGCCGCGTTGGGCAGCAGATCAATCACCACGCGCCCGGGCTCGATCTCGGTAAGAGTCGCACCGTAGAGCGTCATCAGGCCTTGCTGTGCGAAGAGGGTACGCACCACATCGGCGTAAGCTGGGTTTTGGACGGTGAAGTTCGGCTGTATCATCGACGTGTCGATCCTGGAGCAACTGCGCCGAGCACAGTCAAACGGCCCCTAAGTGCGAACGATCGACGGCGCAAGAGGTTAGCGCACCACCGACGCGCTCGGAAGGAGATTAGCAATGCCGTCTAAAACAACAGGCCATTGTCGCTGCGGGAAAATCCGCTTCACCGTCTCGGGCCGGCCGATCATCACCATGGCGTGCCACTGCACCGGGTGTCAGCGCATGTCGGCAAGTGCGTTTTCACTGAGTTCGCTTTACCCAGCATCAGCTTTCGAGATCACCAGCGGCACGCCGGTCATCGGCGGACTCCACGGCGCGCCAAGGCATTTCTTCTGTGATTTCTGCAAGAGCTGGATATTTACGCGGCTGCCGGGCATAGACGACGTCGTCAACGTGCGTGCCATGATGTTCAACGACGCCGCGTCGTATCGCCCCTTCGTCGAAACCTACACGATCGAAAAACTGCCATGGGCCCACACAGGAGCTGAGCACAGCTTCGACCGATTTCCGCCCGAGGAGGCGTTTCCGCGCCTTATCCAAGCCTTCGCCGCCCGAAGCTGACCCCGGTCCGTCATGCCGCGTCAGCGACCACCCGGTTGCGGCCATCGCGCTTGGCAGAATAGAGAGCCTGATCGGCGCGCCGGAACAACGTTTCGGGTGTGTCCTCGCGTCGTTCAAAAGTCGCCAGCCCGACGCTCGCCGTCACGCGCAGGCGGGTTTCAGAATTGACGTGGAATGGCTCGGCGGCGACGCAGGCGCGCAGGCGTTCGCCGACCTGGAACGCGCGACCGATGTCGGTTTCCGGCATGATGATGACGAATTCTTCCCCACCCATCCGGCACGCGAGATCGATGCCGCGCGTATTGCGCCGAAATCGAGCGGCGAACTCCCGCAGAACGGCGTCGCCGGCATCGTGACCGTAGGTGTCGTTGACGCGCTTGAAAAAATCGATGTCGGCGACCAAGACCGACAACGGCCGTCCACCGTCGCGCGCTTTCTGTACCAGTTGGCGCAGGTGGGTCT
>JANOAW010000031.1:0-5279 GCA_031411355.1 Hyphomicrobiaceae bacterium
GTATTGACCAGATCCTTGACGTGCAGCGGCACCCCCGCAAGACGTCCCGCATCCTCGCCCCGTGCAATCTTTGCGTCGACCGCTGCCGCGTCCGTCAGAGCGACCTCGGCCGAAATCGTAATGAAACAATTCAGCGAGGGATTGAGCGCCTCGATCCGGGCGAGACAGGCCTGCGTCACCTCCACCGCAGAAAATTGGCGCGTCCGTACGCGCTGCGCGATATCGGCGGCCGACATGAAATCGATTGCGGTCGATGGTATCGTCATCCCGGGCTCCGGTCGTCGGAAGGGCAACCGTGGTGATAGCGCGTTAACGCGCCTCGTTTAAGTTCAAATCGACCGCTGCTGCACGTCTGGAGCCTGCGTGATGGGACTGATAAAACTGATCGCCGCGGTCATCATCGGCGGCTTCGTGATTCTCGCCGGTGGGTGTTTTGCCATCGTCGGAGGCGTGACGCACGTCGCGAACGATGTCGCCAAAGGTGAAAAACTCGACAATAACGACATCTATTTCGTCAGCCAACCACAGGCTGCCGAACGAAAGTTCATCGCCAACCGATGTCAGACGGCTTTTGCTACCGGACAAGCTCTCAAAGGTTTTGTTCGCGCCAACGCGAGAAGCAACCAAGCCAGCGCCAACGTTTTCTGTGGATGTCTCCTCGACAAGGCCGGGGACGTGTCTGTTTTTGACCGCCAGTTCATGCTGGCGACTTTCGACGAAAGCATCATCCGACTGGCCAAATTGAATGTCGGCCTTGAAAAGGCAGGGCTCGATCCGACAGCCGTTAAAGCGCGCTCCGCAGAAGCAAAACACCGGAACGCCAACATCATCCGGCGCTGTGCCGCCGAACTCGACTCCAAATAAGTCCGTTGGTGGAGCGTGTTGCCTGGACGCGACAAGGTGCGCCAGTCCGTCCCTTGCCGCGGATCGTGACATGTCACACTCTCGATGTGGGATCGGTTATGCTCCACGTCGAGCTGCGGGGACGAGACTATGCGCAAGCCTGTGATCGGCGTGATCGGCAACGCCACGTTACTCGAAGCGCGCTTTCAGGTGCAGATGTGCGGCGAACGCAACATGCGTGCGCTTGCCGATGTCGCCGGCGCGTTACCGCTGATGTTCGCCGGCGCCCCTGATGTGACCGACATCGCAGCCCTTCTCGATACCGTCGACGGCATCTTGTTGACCGGCGCGCGCGCCAACGTGCACCCGACCAGATTCAACACACAGCCGGATGCCCGGTACGAACCCTATGACGAACGGCGCGACAGTGTAGCGCTTCAGTTGACCGACGCCTGCGTAGCGCGCGGCGTGCCGATCTTCGGCATCTGCCGAGGGCTGCAGGAGATGAACGTCGCCTTCGGCGGCACACTACATCCTGAAATTCGCGACCTCCCTGGCCGCATGAACCACCGCATGCCACGTTTGGCGAGCGGCGAAATTCATCCCGACCACACCGTCGTCTTCGCTGACCGACACGACGTTCAGCTGACGCCCGGTGGCGCGTTCGCGAGCCTGTACGGACGTGACGTGATACGCGTCAATTCCTTGCATGGCCAAGGCATCGAGACGCCCGGCTCCCGCGTGGTCGTCGAAGGGGTTGCGGAAGATGGCACCATCGAGGCGATCCGCATCGCCGACGCGACGAGTTTTGCCCTCGGCGTGCAATGGCACGCCGAATACGACCCACAAACCAATCCGATCAATCGGGCCTTGTTCGAAGCATTTGGCGATGCGGCACGCAAATCCGCCTAACGTCCGACCGCCCGCACGATTGCCGGACCGTGACGACCACAGCTTGACACGCTAAGAGCCGGGACGTCGATCACATCCGGGCTTTCATGAACTCGCGCGCCTCAGTCGCTTTCATTCTCGTCACGGTCACACTTGACGTGCTGGCGATCGGTCTGGTCATTCCAGTCCTGCCGAAGCTCGTCGAAAGCTTCGTTGGCGGCAACACGAGCCATGCGGCCCGGATCTTCGGCTACATGAGCCTGACGTTCGCGCTCATGCAGTTCGTCTTCTCACCCGTGTTGGGTGCTCTGTCGGACGCTTATGGTCGCCGCCCGGTTCTGCTGATTTCAAATGTCGGCCTCGGCCTCGACTATGCCTTGATGGCCATGGCACCGGCGCTGTCCTGGTTGTTCATCGCACGCGCCATGTCAGGCATCGCCGCAGCGACATTTTCGACAGCCACCGCGTACATCGCAGACGTTACGCCAGCCGACCAGCGCGCCGGAGCCTTCGGTATGATCGGCGCCGCCTTCGGCATCGGCTTCGTCATCGGTCCAGCCGTCGGCGGGTTGCTGGGCGCAATCGATCCACACCTGCCGTTCTGGACCGCTGCCGGCCTCAGCCTCGCCAACGCAGTGTTCGGATTTTTCATTCTTCCCGAGAGCCTTCCGAAGGCCCAGCGCGCGCCCTTCAAGTTCAAGTCGGCCAATCCAGTCGGCGCCATGAAGTTGTTGTTCGGCAATCCGAACTTCGCGGGATTATCGTCGATCCTGCTGTTCTTTCACTTGGCGCACGCGGTATTGCCGTCCGTTTTTGTTCTGTTTGCTGGCTATCGCTTCGGCTGGGGAACCGGCGAGGTGGGCTTGATTCTGGCACTCGTCGGCGTGTGCGGTGCGCTGGTACAAGCCGTACTCACACGCATGGCGGTGGAGCGACTTGGCGCAGCGACCACTCTGAAGATCGGCATCGCAGCTGGTGTGATCGGTTTCACCATCCAAGGCATCGTCACGACCCCGTGGCTCTACGTCGTGGGCATTCCAATCTTTTCCCTCTGGGGCTTCATCTCGCCAGCGGTCATGCAGCTGCTCTCGGCACGCGCGGGCGCCGATGCCCAAGGCCGACTGCAGGGCGCAAACGCCAGTCTGATGTCGTTCGCCAACCTGACCGGACCTTTGATATTCACCCAGATCTTCGCGCTCGCCGTGGCAAACGGCCCAGGCTCTCCGTGGGCGGGAGCGCCGTTCCTTCTGGCAGCAGCTCTTTTGTTGATTGCCGGTCTGATCGCACGCCGAGTAGCGTTACCGCCACACAATCAAGCCTGAGCCGATCGACCGACCAGTGGACAACGGGGATAACATCTTCGCGCAGCGCGCGTTCGGCTTGAGGCGCCATCGGCAGCCGACTAGCGTCGATGCAACGCCAACCCGGATACGAGAGAGAGGCGCTCATGTCGCTCCAGACCGCCGAACAGAACCAGCTGCGCCAGTTCATCGAGCAGATCGAACGGCTTGAAGAAGAAAAGAAAGCGCTTTCAGACGACATCCGAGACAAATTCACCGAAGCGAAATCGACCGGCTTCGACGTCAAGGTCATGCGTCAGGTGCTGCGGCTGCGCAAGAAGAGCAAAGCCGAGCGTCAGGAAGAGGATTCGATTCTCGACGTCTACCTGCATGCTCTGGGCATGATGGACGACGGTTCGCGTATGATGGCGGGCATGCCGGCGGAGATGCTGGACGCAGCCGAATAAACCTGCCTGCGCTGGAGCGACGGGATGCGGGCAAATCCCGCTCCCGAAGTCCTGCTTTTGAAACACTGCGCCCCGTCAGTGCCGCGCGAGACTGCGCACGTTCGAGAACGCCGCTTCGAGCCGCGCGACCTGTGCATCGACCGGATTGACGGGCTGCGTCATCGCGCGTGGTTCCATCGTGATGGCTTTGTCGAGCTGCAGAATGCGATCGTTGAGAGCAAAGCTCTCTTCGATCAAAGCCCGCAGCCCCTCCGGCAGATCGGTGAACTGCTTGATGTGACCCGGCCGACCGAGCGGTTGCAGCTTCACGCGGTCACGCCGCACGGCAGCTTCCGCGATCGACAGCTCGCCGTCTTTGACGCCGCGCCGGATCAACAACCACGATGCGAGTTCGAGCAGCCGCGTCGTCAAGCGCATGCTCTCCGTGGCGTAGACCAGCGTCATCGGCGATTTGAGTTGCTTCGATTCGGCCCGCCCCGGACCGTCGAGATAGGCGGCCGTGCGCTCGACCAGCGCCATGCCTTCTTTGAATATGCCGTCGAACTGGTCCGACTGCGCGAACCGCTCGCCGAAAGAGATCGTGACACTACCGGCCTGCACCAGGTCCGGCTTATTGAAACTGCTTTTCATTCGGTACGCCTTACGGTCGACGCTAACTCTTCATTCACCCGCGGTGTAACGACGCTACACTCGCAAGCGATGGTTAAGGAAGTCCTAACGTCGTCGATCCCTCGGTAACTTCAGTTGAAGTAAACCCGTCGGGATCTGGGACGGCAGGCTTGGCTCGACGCGATACTGTGCAATAGCCATGCAAGTCGAATGAGGCCAATTCGTGAACATGCACGTGCGTCCGCCGATTTATGCACGATAGAGTTACGCCTCAGCGGCACGGGCTCTGATACAACACCGGGCAAATCGTGCGACGCGACGCAAGTCCGGCTGTCGCGGCCCAGGGGAAAACTCATGACCGCATCCGTGCTTGGCATCATCGGCGGCAGCGGCTTGTACGACTTGCCGGGCCTGACCGACGCGCAGTGGCGAAAAGTCGAGACACCCTGGGGTGAGCCATCTGACGAAATTCTGTTCGCTGAACTCGATGGACTGCCCGTGCGTTTTTTGCCCCGTCACGGACGCGGCCACCGATTGAGCCCGAGCGGCATCAACTATCGCGCCAATATCGACGCCCTGAAACGCGCCGGTGTCACCGACCTTGTCTCGATCTCGGCATGCGGATCGCTGAAGGAGGAGTTCCCACCCGGCCATTTCGTATTCGTCGATCAATTCATTGATCGCACCTTTGCACGCGAGAAATCCTTCTTCGGCAATGGCCTCGTCGCTCATGTATCCCTCGCCGATCCGGTCTCACCCGGTCTCGTCACCTTGATCGAAGCGGCCGCCCACGCCGAAGGCATCGCCCACACGCGCGGCGGCACATATCTCGTGATGGAAGGCCCACAATTCTCGACGCGCGCCGAAAGCCACATGTATCGCGCCTGGGGCTGCAGTGTGATCGGCATGACCAACATGCCGGAAGCGAAACTCGCGCGCGAAGCCGAAATTTGTTACGCGACGGTGGCCATGGTCACCGATTATGACTGTTGGCGCAGCGATACGGCCGACGTCGACGTCGCCGAAATCATCCGCGTCCTGATGGACAATTCGGCCCGAGCCCAGAAACTGATTGCACGCCTCGCACGCGATTTCCCGCGCAGCCATCCGCCGTGCCCGATCAAGTCTGATCGCGCCCTCGATGTGGCTTTGATCACAGCGCCCGACAAACGCGACCCGGAATCTGTCG
>JANOAW010000032.1:0-3175 GCA_031411355.1 Hyphomicrobiaceae bacterium
GAGCAGGACATTGTCGTACACGGGCTCGGTCTGCATGGTCCGGGGATCGCCGAGCGCATGCATCAGGATAACGGGCAGGTCGAGATCGGCGGCCGTGGCGAGCGCTTTCGGATCGTACGTCAATGCCGAGACGTCGTTGAGGATGTCAGCCCCGGCGTCGGCGGCAGCGCGCATGACGACCGACTTGCGCGTGTCGATCGACAACAGCGCATTGGCCGTATCGGAGAGCGCCTCGATAACCGGAATCACCCGACGCAGTTCCTCGTCGACGTCGACCGGCGCGGCACCTGGACGGGTCGATTCGCCGCCGATATCGAGGATATCGGCACCGTCTTCGACAAGACGCAGGGCATGCGCCACCGCGGCCTTCGTGCCAGCATGCCGACCGCCGTCGGAGAAGCTGTCCGGCGTGACGTTGACGATGCCCATGATGCGCGGACGGTCGAGCGCGAGCCCGGCGAGGCGCGGTCGCGCTGCACGCATGGCCTCGAACAGGTCGGAGGCTGTCATGGTGCGCCGCCCCCAGTCGCGCTCGAGAAATCCGCCCATGCCGACGATGCGCCGTTCGATGCGCGCGCCGTTGCGCTCGATGGCCTCGATGGCGGTGTAGTCCAGCCAGCCGCCGGCAAGCCGCAGACTTTCCCACACCTCATCGGCACTCGCTGACTGGGCGGCCGGATAGAGCCCGAGCGGTCGAAGATAGATATCGCGCAGCATCGGATCGCCTGATCGGGAACATCGTCCGTCGCGACCTGCCAAGGGGGGCGGATCGTGTCAACGTGGCGCTTGCGATCACGAGCGGCGTCGGCTGATTGACGCGCGCGTCAATGACGTATTATCGACGGTCGCGGACCGGAACTCTGCCGGCGTGCCGAGGAGCTGTAATCATGGACTTCGATCTTTCCGACGACCAGCGTCAGATCAAAGACAGTGTCGACCGCTTCCTCGCCGATGCTTACGCCGACTTGAAGACCAAGGCCGCGGCCCGCAAGGAGCCGACCGGTTACTCCAAGGCCAACTGGGGCAAATATGCCGAACTCGGTTTGACGGCGATCCCGTTCGCCGAAGAGCATGGTGGCCTCGGGGCCGGCCTGGTCGAGACCATGATCGTCATGGACGCCATCGGTCGCAACGCGGCCATCGAGCCATATTTTTCTTCAATCGTGCTCGGCGGCGGCGCCTTACGGCACGGCGCTGGCACAGCGCAACAAACGGCTCTCCTCCCCGACGTGATCGCCGGTACACGCACCCTGGCACTTGCCCACACAGAACGGCAATCGCGCTTCGATCTCGCCGACGTCGCCGTCACCGCGCGCCCGGACGGCAGCGGTGGCTTCAGCCTCGATGGGGAAAAAGTTGTCGTGCTCGGCGGCGATACCGCCGACACCATCGTCGTATCGGCGCGCCTCTCGGGCGGACGGCGCGACCGCGCCGGCATCGGCTTGTTTCTCATCGGCGGTACAGCTGCCGGCGTCACGCGCACGAGCTATCCGACCCAGGACGGGTTTCGCGCAGGCGATATCACCCTCAAGGACGTCAAGGTAGGCCCCGAGGACGTGCTCGCCGGCCATGGCGCGGACGGTCTCGCCATCCTCGAGCAGACGGTCGACGACGGCATCGCCGCGCTGGCGGCCGAAGCGGTCGGCGCCATGTCGGCTCTGCACGATTTGACCGTCGACTATCTCAAGACACGCAAGCAATTCGGCGTCGCCATCGGTTCATTCCAGGTACTCCAGCACAAGTCGGTCGACATGTTCACGGCGCTCGAACAGGCGCGCTCGATGGCCTACTACGCCACCATGATGGCCGGAGAACGCGACGTTAAGGAGCGCCGTCGCGCAATGTCCGCCGCCAAAGTCCAGATCAGTAAATCCGCCAAGTTCGTGGGCGAAACCGCGATCCAGCTGCACGGTGGCATCGGCATGACGATGGAATACAAGGCCGGCCATTACTTCAAGCGACTGACCATGATCGAGCAGGCGTTCGGTAATGCCGACCATCACCTGCGCCTGCTGGCAGGCATGGGTGGGCTGATTTCGGCGGCGTAGTCCGCGGCCTTATTTCTTGAGTGCGACATCCGACGAGCCGCCTTTCAAGCGCGGCCGTTCGGTGTCGTACATATTGCATTTCTTTTCAGGCCGATAATATTCGATCATGACACACTTGGCCGTCGCGAGGCATTTGGCGGCGCAGGCGTCGTAGTTGGCGCCGTACGTGATCGAGAAACCACCACCTTCAACCCATACGCCCGACATCCGCTCCATAATCGGGCGCTCCATGACCGGCGACGGTCTGGCGCCCGCCTGCTGCGGAGCCGACTGTTGTGGCGAAGGTTGTATCGGCGGTACCGGCGGTTGCTGTGCTGGCGCCACCGACGCCGAGATGACAAGCATGAATGCCGTAAGGTTGTGTATCTGTTTCATCGAGCACTCGATCGATCGCATCGCGAACGACCTGTCACACGCGATTGCGCCGTTGGTTGGGCGAAACGGTTCGAAATAATTTGCCGGCTTGGTGTCTGACCTGAGGTCACTTTGTGGGCGAGTTCCTCGATGCCGGCTGAGCGACCGATTGCCTGCGCCCGTCACCGTGCTACCTTGGACGATGGAATTCGAGTGGCACAACGCAAAGAATGCGGAGAACGTGCGCAAGCACGGCATCGACTTCCACTGGGTCCGTCTAATGTTCGACGACTCTCACCTTTTTGAGTATGATGACGATTACCCCTATGAGGATAGGGTCAATGCTATCGGTATGATCGACACAGTTTTGGTACACGTCACCTACACGATGCGCGGTGACGCTTGCCGCATCATCTCGGCCAGAGGAGCCGAACGTCATGAGCGACGATGGTATCATGAAGGTCAAACTTGATCCGGCGAATCCGCCGAAGCCCGACTGGTCGCGTTTCGATGCGATGAGTGAAACCGAGCGGCATGCGGCGGCGCTGGCCGATCCGGATGCGCAGCCAGCGACTGACGAGCAACTGGCGCGCGGCCGCCGCCGGCCGAACGTGGAGGCGATACGAGAGAAAATGGGCTTGAGCGTCGAAGACTTCGCGGTCCGCTTTGGTCTTTCGCCACTGCTGATCCGCGACTGGGAAAGCGGCACGCGCTGGCCCGACCGCCCCGCGCAGATGCTGCTGCGCGTGATCGAGCGCGAGCCGGAGGCGGTG
>JANOAW010000033.1:0-2062 GCA_031411355.1 Hyphomicrobiaceae bacterium
GCGGGAAACATTTCGGGCTGCCGAGGCAGCCCGAAAGTCGACGCCTTTCAGCATCAACTGCCGTATAGCGGCCGTTGCTGCGCCCGACAAGGGACATTCACGATCGGCATCGCAATTAGTCGCAACTGCCTGACGGATAAAGCGCGAATAGCCGGTCGTCGCTCTCGGCCAGCTGCTGCACGCCGCGGCTGGTTTCGATGTCGAACCGTCCATCGATGGCGACCAGGACGCCGCCGGTCTGACGTCGCGTGATCTTGATCGCACCGGCGTCGCCTTCAAGGGCACAGGCGATGCCGGCGGCGATCTTGGTGCAGTAACCGCTCGCCTCGACCGTTTCGCCGCCACGCAACGTCAGCCGGATGTCGACGACGGCGTCGAAACCGCTCAGCTCGGCACGCCGCAGGGCGCCGTCACGCAATGTCATTGACGTTACGATCTGACGTGGATGGCGCGCGAGGTGGGCGCGGTCATAGGCGCGCGTGTGACAGGCAGCTCCGAAAGCTTCAACCAGCGCCCTGGGCGCAGCCGTAACCGGCGCAACGGCGACAACGACGAGAAGCGATGACAGCAGCGCGCGCATGAACAGCTCCGGGGCGAATTCGGTCGCTGTTGGTCGCACATCTCGGCGCTCTCGACTGTGCCCTCCAACACAGGCCCGATCAGCGGCGCCGAATGATTTCGCCCCAGCCGTTCGGCGTATGGCACTGGGCACAATTCGGACGCCGGCCGCGGTGCACGTCGTCTTGCTTGTGACAGTCGATGCAGCCGCGCACTTTGGCGACCGGTGCCTCTCGCAAAGGCGCCTTATGACAATCGGCGCAATCGACCTTCACGTGTCGGCCAATCAGCGCGAACCCGGTTTCGACCTGGCTGTGAGCGAACGCGCCGGCCAGCTTGCGTGCCTTGTAGGCGGCGATCTGTTCAACGAGTGTGCGCGGTTTTTCGGCGCCGAGGCTCATGCGCGTACGTTGTGCCAGGTCGTCGACGGGATCACGCGGGGTGGCGCTTCTGGTTGGAGGCTGGGTGCGCGGACCCTCGGTCTGACCCGATTGCGCCGGCACTTGCGAGGCCGTCGGAGTGCTTGGTTGGACTGGCACCTGCGGCACCGGTGCAGACGGCGGCGTCACACGCGGCACGGGACGCGGCATGTCGACAACCACTGGTGGCGCCGGCGCGGCACGTGGAGGAGCCGGATTCGGCAGCACGGCTCGGCCAGCCGCCGCATCGTCTCCAGTGGCGGCAACCTTGGCATTCGGCGGCTGTGGCGCAACCGCTGTCGGCTGCGTGCGGCGGATCTCGGTTGGGACGGGTGCTACCGGCGGCGCTGGCCGCACGGCCCGTGTCGGCTCGCGCGTCATCACGATTGCATCCATGTCCCACACGTTGCGCACGTGCAGCCCGGTCGCAATCAGCATGATCAGGAATACCGGCAGGTGCAACAGGCGCCAGCGCGCCAGCACCTGTTCCGACACGGAGCGGCTCGCTCCATGGCGCGCCAGGGTAACGAAGGCCGCGAGTTGGCGCGCCATCGTCTTGCGCAAGGTCGCGTGCGTAGCCTCATCGAGGCGCAACTGGGCCGCGCACTCTCCGAGATGCCAACCGAGCGCGCGCGACAGTTTGTGTCGCCGGCTCTCCATGCGCAGACGAGCGACCACGCTTGCGACGATGCCTTGGCGCGGGGTCAGCAGGTCCGTTTCGAAGGCCTCGAACGCGGCGATCAGCGCCGCCCGAGACGGATGCATGGCATCGAGGCTGTGCAGAACAGCAACGATGGCGTTGACCTGCTCGCGTGCACGCAGCTTGCCGCGATAGAAATCCGCGCTGGCGCTGGTATAGACGAAATGTCCGATCAGGCCGCTGACCGCGACCACGATCATGGCCCACAATGCCAGGTTCGCATGCATCGCGCCGTGACCGAAATTGGTATGGTAGGCGATGGCGACAGGCCCGGCGATGCCGAACACGATGTGCCAGTGAAACCATCCCGCCACTCGGCCGAAGACACTGCGTGTGCCGAACCATTTGCGCAGCGGGTAGAAAACCAGCAGTGCCATCAGCGTGA
>JANOAW010000034.1:0-6697 GCA_031411355.1 Hyphomicrobiaceae bacterium
CAGATCACGCCGCCGGTCGGTTTCAACCTATTCGTGCTGCAGAATATGAGCGGACGAGACACGTTTTCGGTCGCTCGCGCAGCCTTCCCGTTCTTCCTGCTCCTCAACGTCGCCGTTGTCGTCATCACGACATTTCCAGAAATCGTCACCTTCCTGCCCAATCTGATCATACCAGAAACGGTCGTCAAGCGATGACGTGGCCGTTCAGTAGAACAGCGAGGACACACTCTCTTCGCGCGCCGTACGCGCAATCGCCTCGCCCAGAAGCGACCCCATCGGCAGGATGCGGATGTTCTTGGCAGCCAACACCGCTTCGGTCGGCTTGATACTGTCTGTAATGACCAGTTGTTTCAGTTTCGAATTGACGATCTTGGACACGGCCCCGCCAGACAATACCCCGTGCGTGAGATACGCATAAACTTCGGTCGCGCCCCGCTCGAGCAGCGCGTTGGCGGCATTGACGAGGGTGCCGCCGGTGTCGACGATGTCGTCGATCAGAATGCAACGCTTGCCGGCGACCTCGCCGATCACGCTCATGACTTCGCTCTTGTTGGCCTCGTCGCGTCGTTTTTCACAGATGGCGATCGGCGTGCCGATGCGTTTGGCAAGCCCGCGTGCACGCACGACTCCGCCGACATCGGGCGACACGACCACCAGATCCACCGCCTTGAAGCGGCTTTCGATGTCGCGTCGCATAACCGGCGCGGCAAACAGATTGTCGGTTGGGATGTCGAAAAATCCCTGTATCTGTGCCGCGTGCAAGTCGAGCGTGATAACGCGATCGATGCCCGACGTCTCAATCAGATTGGCGACCAGCTTGGCCGAAATAGGCGTGCGCGGTCCCGGTTTGCGATCCTGACGCGCGTAACCGAAGTAGGGAATGACAGCCGTGATCCGCTTGGCGGACGCACGCCGCAGCGCATCCGACATGATCAACAACTCCATCAGGTTGTCGTTCGCCGGCCGCGACGTCGACTGGATGATGTAGACGTCGCGCCCGCGCACGTTGTCGTGAATTTCAGCGAAGATTTCCCCGTCGGCGAACGTTTTGATGCTGGCCTTGGTCAGCTCTTGCTTCAGATAGAACGCGATGGATTCAGCCAAGCCCCGATTGGCATTGCCAGTCAGCAATACGATCTCAGGAACGCCACGTGGCTCCCCTGTGCCATCTTGATCGAAGGGCATGGGGCAGGTCTCCCGTGGACGCGCGTGGTGCTGCGGCGCTTCTTATCAAGGGCCATTCTGCAATGCAAACCGCTGTGTGGTTGCATTTGTTCAAGGCCGTGCCCGTGTGTGACAGGAGCCCCGTCACCAAAAGGTCAACAAATCGTTGACACCTGTTGCAGCCGAGAGCACTGAGCCCATCTGTTCCCGGTGTCGGGCTGAGGCCAAAGTATCGGGCTCGGAGTAAGTGATGCGTATCGGATCGTCATTCGTCGGCCTTGTCGTCGCGACAGCGATGGCCCTCTACGCGCCGGAAATCGAGGCGGCATCTGGTCTCGACGTCCGCGAACTCGTCGTCGTCGCAGGCGTCATGGCGGCTGGCGCGTTTGTCACGACCTTGCTTATTTCACGCGACAAGGTCGAACTTGTCAGATCGGTGCGCGGTTTCGCGACCGGTCTTGTCTTCGCAACGGCATTGGTCGCTGGTTATAACTATCGTTTCGACATTATCGCAGCCGTGCACCGGGTCACTGGCGAATATGTGCAGCAACCCACGAGCCTGAGGGCGAGTGCTGAACCGGACGGTGACAGCGCCGTGCGAATTCGCCGCCGACCGGACGGCCATTTCATTGCTCGCACCGAAATCGACGGTCTCGCTATGTCGATGCTGATCGATACCGGTGCCTCGACCGTGGTGTTGAAACCTGCCGACGCCCAACGTCTGGGCATTGACGTCGATCGACTGCGCTACAATGTACCGGTGCAGACGGCCAACGGCACCACCTATGCCGCCGCCGTCAAAATCCGATCACTCGCGGTCGGACCGATCAACGTCCGTGACGTCGACGCCCTCGTTTCCAAGCCCGGAACGCTGCGCGACAGCCTGCTCGGTATGACTTTTTTAAATAGACTTCGGTCATATGAATTCTCGGGAGATTATCTGACCTTGCGCATCTAGGTTTCGGCCTCGGAGCGCGGATCGGGTACGTCCCGTTTTGTTCTCTGCGTATCGAGGCTGACATGGCGCTGTCGTACGGTGGCCGCAGTATATTGGGCGAATTGGCCGGCTGGGCCATGGCGATCGTGTTCGGCATCGCCGGTATCGTCTACGCGCCTGAAATCAAAACAGCGGGCTATGCCCTCTTGGGCGTGCAGCCGCCGGTTCGTTCGATCGCATCGGCGACGACGCCCGAGCGCAGGCCCGAACCGTCCGGTCGCAATTCCACCGAGTTGAACGTGGGCACAAACGGGCACTTCTTTACCCCGGCCGAAGTCAATGGCCGCCGTATCGACGTCATGATCGACACCGGCGCGTCGATCGTGGCCCTCACCTACGACGATGCCGTCGCCATCGGTGTCGGACCGTCACAAAGTGAATTTACACATCAGGTTTCAACCGCGAACGGCATGGCTCGCGTCGCACCGGTTACCCTCGACCGCGTCATGATCGGCAACATCATGGTGCGCAACGTTCAGGCGGCCGTCATCGAGCGCGGCAAGCTCAAGACCACGCTGCTCGGCAATTCGTTCCTTGGTCGCCTCAATCGCTATGAGATGCGAAACGGCCGTATGTTGCTCGAAGAGTGAACCCGCCTAGCGTCACGATGAGCGCACGAGTGGTAGATTGACCAACAGGTTGTGCGGCTTCATTTTTAGTCGCTTGGCCGCCGACATTGCCAGACCGAGATAGATCGGCTTGCCGCGCACACGTTCGATCACCCGGCTCTCGTCCTTGAAGCGCAATCGGAACAAGCCGACGATCTGGCTCATCTCGTCGAGGCCGACCGGCGTCTGTTGGTAAAGCGCATTGAGAATACGCGTCGAGTCGACATCGAGGCCGATGTGCCAGCGCCAATCGCCATCCTCGAGCTTAGGCCGCGGCTCGATGGCGACGTCGATGCGCCTCAGGTGTGCGAGCCACCGCTCAAGCACACGCGCGAACGCATCCAGCGCGGGTTGCTCAAAGCGAAAATCGACGACGGTGTCGAACCGATCCGAACGCGCCCAGTAGAGCTGCTGGTTGTCCTCGTCGAGCACATCGAGAGTAATTTGGCGCTGCGGCGTCCCCGCTTCCGCGATCAATTGGGCGAGGCCGCTCTGTTTCGCCGCCGCCTGCATTTCGACGATCTCCTCATCGGCCAACATCAAGCGCCCGGCCTCGATTGATACCGTCTGGTCACGGAAAAACACCTCGGCCGCGCGCAATTGCATCGGATAGCGGCAATCCTTGAGCATGTTGGTCAGAATCAAATGCACCATCTGGTCGAGAAACACCGGCGGGAGCGTCATCGGCACCTGTCCACTGACGAGCGCGAGATAGGTCGCCTCGATCGTCTTGTGCGTCACGAGTGCGTCCCGAAACGCCAGCACGATCTGATAAGTCTCGATCGCATCGGGATCGACGATGGCGGCGATTTCTGCCGGACTGACGGGGCGAAACGGATCGGCGAGCAACGCTTCGTGCAACCGAATTTCATGCGCGTTGCTCTCCTCGACCGGATGCACTTCCGGCCGGGTGAGATACGCCCGCACATAATTCGGCGTCACGTTCAACCAACCGTCGGCATCGCGCGTAACGAGATGCAGCCCCGCCGACTTCCAGAACTCACGTGCCATGGCAGGTCTCGCCGTCAGGTTTTACATCAGTCTCGTCACGTTCGATCGCCCACACGCGCGCATGGGCATCGGTCGGCGGCGTGATCTGGCGGAATTCTTCTTTCATGTGGCCGTCTGTATCGAACACGCGGCGCACCGTGAACACGGTGTTGAGCGGCACATCCCGGCACAACGCGGCGATGAAGCTCAGTTCGTCCCGCGCCGCGCCGGCCGCATGGATTTCTGTCGGCGCGCCGTGGACCGAGGTAAAGCGCGCAGCCAACGCATCTTCTGCTTGCGCGTGTTCGGCCGCAGTCGCCTCCCCAACGGTCGCAAACGTACTGCGACCGAACGACGTCAAGCCGAGAAAACCGTTCGCGAAAGCTTGCTTCACCTTGCCGGTTGGCGGCGCGTCGAGATGTGCGAAATCGAACGCACCCGAACAGGCCCATTCGCCCGGCTCCGCGGCCAGATCGAAGACGCGTGCGTCGGTGCCGTCAAAACGGATCGTGCGCAACAATTTGATCATGTCGGCACCTGCAGATGCGGCAGGAACGGCAGCACACGAACGCTCCCCTGATCCCTCGGTTTCACCACCAGCCCCCCCGCCTGGTCGAGACCGACAATGCGGCCACGGACACCATCTGCCTCCACGTCTTGCTCACGGCCCTCGGCATGGAACAACCATTGATCATGGATCGGTCTGAAGCCGTCGGTCTGCCACGTATGCAACCACGCGAGCAGGCGGGTCGCCGCCGCTTCGATGAGATCCGTTCGAGTGGAAGCGCAGCCTTCGTCGGCGAGCGATGTCCGATCCAATCGATCACCTGGCTCGATGTGTCGATCGGGCGCAATCGTCACGTCGATGCCGATGACCAACCAGCGCGGCACCGTGTTCGGATCCACGGACGGCGCAACCAGTTCGATCCGGCCACACACGGCGCCGCTGGCGAGCACGATGTCCGGCCAGCGCGACAGCACGGACATCTGGGGCGGGCAAAGGTGTCCTAAAGTTTCGATGAGCGCCACATGCGCGAGCGCGTTCATCTGACAGGCGACGTCGAGCGTGACATCGGGTTCGAGCACCAGGGCAATCGACATGTGGTCGCTCGCCCGGGACCAGACGAAATCCCCAGCGCCATAGTGGCCGTCGGCGGCGCCACGACAGGCATCCGCGAGCGGCCGCACGGGTGCGATCACGGCATGGCCGGTGAACAGGGGCGGCAATTTTGGGTCTGGCAGATGCATGCCCGGCGGTGCTGACACGACGTCGCGCGAGGAGCAAGCGGATCAGTAAAAAGCCAGCACCGCGCAGGAGACGATGCCGAGTGCGGCCCAGCCGGCATTGCGCCGCTGCGCTTTGAGCCAGGCGCGCAGATCTGCAGGCAGCCGGCGCCAATCGAGGGTGGTCATCACCATCAAAGCGATGCCGCACACCAGACCGGCGGCCCAGGCAACCCAGGACGTGCCGCCGATCAGCGTTGTATCGCCGGCCGCATGTGCCGTCGACACGAAACAACCAGATAACAGGATGAAGCGTGCAATCATGGTCGGTCTCCGGCACGCCTCGGTCGATATCGCACAGTCGTCGACAATCGATTAACGCTTGGCCGATCACCGACCGGTCAGCACCGGCAATCCCTTTCGCAGTTCGGCCTTGTTGACCTTCTCCAAGGTCGAGCGTGGCATCTCGGTCACGATGCGGATGGCGCGCGGACGCTTGAAGTCGGCCAACGCCGCCGTGCAGGCAGCGCGAATGCGCGACGCCAATTCGTCGTTGCGGTCACCGGCGACGTCTGCGATGACGAAAGCCACGGGCACCTCGTCGAGCATGGCGTGTTTCTGAGCCACGATCGCGACCTCACGAACGCCCGGCACGGCCTGGATCACGCGTTCGATCTCGCTTGCAGCGACGTTCTCCCCGCCGACTTTCAACATGTCCTTGTCCCGGTCGGCAAACAGCAGATTGCCGTCGTCGAGCAGCGTCATCCGATCACCCGTCACGAACCAACCGTCCGCAGAGAAGCTGTCTCGCGTCGCCGCCGGATTACTCATGTACTCCTGGAACATCTGGATGCCGCGCGTGCCCCGGCAATGCAGATGACCCGTCGCTCCGGGCGTCACAGGACGACCGTCGTCGTCGACAATCCGAATGTCGTAGCCGGGCGCCGGGCGACCCGTGGTCATCGGCCGGTTGGCCATATGCGCATCACCGACGATCGGCTGCGTGATGGTCTCGGTCATCCCCCACCAACCGAGCACTGGAACGCCGAAAAAGGCCGCGAACGGCGGATTGTTCGCCGACGTGCCGATCATCCGGATATGATGGTTGTTCGGCACAGGCTGAGCACTCAACGCCTTGAAACAAAATCCGACACTTGAATGCCAGGTTGTCTTGTTACGGAGCGCAACATCCCAGAAGCGGGACGCGGAAAATCGGGGCTGCAACACCACGGTGCCCCCGACCCACAGCGTCGGCAGTATGGAATAAGTGCGCGCATTGGTGTGGAATGACGGCAGCACCACCTGGTGCACGTCGTCGGGCCGCAAACCTTGATGCATCGCTGATTGCCGGGCTCCCCATAGCGCGTTTGCATGCGTCCAAAGCACCGGCTTCGGCCGCGACGTCGTCCCCGATGTGAATTGAACGGATCCGGCCCGTGTCGGATCTGCCGGCAGATCGGGCACCGTCACGGGATCGCCGGCGAGCAAGGTCGAGAAACGGAGCGCGCGCTCCGGCAGATCCCGGTCATCTGCGGGCGCCCCATCCGCCAGATGTTCGATCACGGCGAGCCAACGGATGCCCTTTGCGTGTTCGGCCACCAGCCCGGCAAGTTCGGGTTGCGTGACAGCTGCGACAGCAGCCGATGCCTCCGTATAATAGGCGATCTCGGGACCCGCTGACCGAGTGTTGGTTGTGACGACAACGGCGCCGATG
>JANOAW010000035.1:0-7351 GCA_031411355.1 Hyphomicrobiaceae bacterium
GCCGCCTCGCGCGGCCGTCGCTATGAGACGGCCGATCGGGTTGGTCAGGGAGACTGAAACATGGCGGAAGCCAAAGGTGGCGCGGCACGACCGCTTTCGCCGCATCTGCAAGTCTATAAAGTGATGATCAACACGGCCATGTCGATCATCCATCGCATGACCGGCGCAGCCCTCTACCTCGGCACGCTCCTGCTCGCGTGGTGGTTGCTCGCCACGGCGCAAGGCGAAAAGCACTACGTCGTCTTCAATAGCGTGCTGGGCCATCCGATCGGCAAACTGGTGTTGTTCGCCTACACGTGGGCTTTGATCCATCACATGCTCGGCGGCATACGCCATCTTTACTGGGACACCGGTCGAGGCTTCTCGATCTCATCGATCAATCGGTTGTCTTGGTTGACGATCATCGGCTCGATTTCGTTGACCCTTGCGGTCTGGGCAATCGGCCTCAAGTTGCGGGGAGCCTTCTGATGAGTTCCGAATCATTGCGTCCGACACCGTCCCCAACCCAGCACAAAATGCGCACCCCGCTCGCCCGCGTGCGTGGTCTCGGCTCAGCCAAAGAGGGCGCCGACCATTTCTGGAAACAGCGCGTGACGGCGTTCGCCAACATCTTTCTGGTGCTGTTCCTCGCGGGGCTGCTGGTGTCGATCGCCGGGGCCGACTACGCCGTGGTCAAAAAAACCCTGCAGAAGCCATTGATCGCCATTCTGTTGTTGTTGCTGGTGCTCTCCGGCGTCCACCACATGCGCCTGGGCATGCAGACCATCATCGAGGATTACGTCACCAGCGAAGGCCGCAAAATTCTGTGTCTGATGCTGAACTCGTTCTTCGCCATCTCCGTTGCGCTGACGTGCATTTTCGCGGTCATGAAACTGGCGTTCACTCCCTGATATCTTAGTTCGGCGTCGAGCCCCGCGACGCAGCCATGCCGGCTGCGGCCGAGGTCACGGTCTCGACCACGTGCCCGCGTGTCAGCCACACGAACGCGCCGAGGACGATCAGAACGGTTGGGTTGACGCCACGCGGCGCCAGCCCGAACACCGCAGACAGGTGCCCGACCGATATCATGGCGCACACGGCGAGCACCGTCACCGATCCAAGGCGCGCGATCGTTTGACCATCCAAGACAACGCGGCCGATGGCCAACGCCGCAAGCACCAGTTCATAACCGAGCAGATACGGACTGACGAGTAACGTCGCCAGCGCAACCACGAGGAAGCGGACGTTCTGGTCGGTCTCACGGCGCACGGCGACGGCGACGGCGCCGAGCACGGCAGCCGACATGGCCACGTGAAAGCCCATGGCGATTGCTTTCGACGCGCCGAGCGTGCGCAGGAACATGAACATGGTCATCTTCAGCGCTTCGTCTGGCCCGGCGGCGATATTGTCGACATAATGGACATGTTCGGGAACCGTCACCGTCAAGAATTGCACCCACGGTTCAACGCCGAACACGACGACCGTCAGCGCCACGTAGATGACCGCTGAAATCGCGGTCCACGCGATCGTGCGATAGGCCCCGAGGGCCGCCAACACGACGGGGAGCGCCACGCCAAGATGCGGTTTGGCAACCAACAGGGCGAGCACGGCACCGGCGACCATCGGCTTCGAGCGCGCCAGCAGAAGACCGAAGAACAGCACGCCGCTGGTCAAAATGCCGGTCTGCCCGAAGCTGAGGCACATCATGCTGCCCGGCACCAGGAGCGCCGCCCACCAGACGAACATTTGGTCGACGCGCGGCACCGGCGCTGCGCCGCTCGGGCGCTGCAACAAGGCAGCTGTAAACACACCGATGCCGGCACCGATCCATACAATGACGAACCACGCATAACTGGGCAGCAGACCAAGTGGCAGTAACACCAGCAGGATCGTCGGCGGGTACGACCAGACCTGATTGGTCACCGACGCGCCGAACTCGCGGGCGAGCATCGCCTCGTGCAGGTCACGACGGAAAAGGTTGGAAAAGTCGCCGCTGACCGCCGCCTTGGCGCCGAGCCAAAGGTTCGACAGGTCATCGAACGCGGGATGACCGGATTTAGCCACGGGCCAATGGTCGATCCACGGGCCGTATGCCAGAATATCCGGCAACAGCGGCACGCCGAGCAGCGCGAGCAGCAAAAAGCGGGTTGCCGAGGGCAACGCGGAAAGAGTGTCGACCACTCGCTGCATGTCGAGCGCCTCGTGCGATCGCGCCGTGAGTGGCGAGATAGAGATTTTAGGCGCAAGTGATGTGCAACTGATTAAGACCCCTCGAGGCTCAACCGATGCGCCGCCAAATCGTTCTCGCCGCGATGGCCATGGTCATGCTCAGCTCGGCGATCATGCGCTCTATGGCCCCATGACAGATACGATCCGAGATGAGATTGTCGCAGCTCTGGTGCGCGACCTGACGACGAACTGAGACGAGGATTTTCGATGACGACGGCCATTTCCGAGCACATTTCCCCCGCCTACTATCCACCGCGCGTGACGCCGCTGAAGGACTTTCCCAATCCACTGGTGTTCGCCGCCAACTTCGTTCGCAATCCGCTGTTGTCGATCCCCGACCAAGCCTACGAGGCAGATCTCGTGCGCTATACGCGCGGGCGCGCGCCGATCGTGTGGATCACACACCCCGATTACATCAAGGCCGTTTTGCTCGAGCACCGCGCCGATTTCTACAAGACCACGCAGCGTCGCTTGCTGAGCCCGTTGCTCGGCAACGGCATTCTGACGGCGGAAGGCAGTGACTGGAAATGGCAGCGCCAGACGTCGGCGCCGATCTTCCGGATGCAGGAGATCACGCCGTTGGCGCCCGCCATCGTCGCAGCGACGGAGCATTATCTCACGAGCCTTTCGCCGGCGCCGAACGGTGAGGCCCGCGCCGTCGATGCCGACATGACCAAGGTGACCTTCGACGTGATCTCGGCGACGTTGCTTCCCGGCGGCGATGCCGACCTCAGCGCCGCGATCGAAGGGTCCGCCGGTAAATTTCAGAATGCCAGCTCGTGGGCGCTGCTGTTCTCGATCGCCAATATTCCGACGTGGGTGCCGCGACCGCAAGGCGCTCGTGCGCGTCAGGCGATCCGCACATTGCGCACGGCTGTGCTTGGCCTGATCGAGAAGCGGCGTGCGAGCGGCAAACCGCAGATCGACCTCATGCAGCGCTTGATGGAGGCCAAAGATCCAGACTCTGGCAAACCCATGTCGGACGAACAGATGGTCGACAATCTGTTGACGTTCTACCTCGCCGGTCACGAAACCACGGCGAAGGCGCTGACTTGGACCCTCTATCTCCTTTCGCGCGCCCCGGAATGGGAGCGCCGAATTCTGGACGAAGTGAAGGCCGTGGTCGGCGATGGGCCGGTAACGGCGTCACATGTCGATCAGCTCGTCATCACGCAACAGGTTCTCAAAGAATCGATGCGCCTGTTTCCGCCCGCGCCCCAGATCGGTCGGCACGCCTTGAAAGATCACATGTTCGGCCCCCACGAGATCAAGGCGGGTACGCAAGTCATGATCCCGATCTACGCCGTCCAACGGCACCGCACCTATTTCCCCGATCCCGACCGCTTCGACCCGACGCGCTTCACGCCGGAAAACGAAGCCAAGATCTCGCGCTACCACTACATGCCCTTCGGTGCGGGACCGCGCATCTGTATCGGCATGGCGTTCGCCATGATGGAGGCGACCCTCATCCTCGCGACGTTGATCAGGGGCGCCAAGTTCGACGCAGCGCCCGATCATAACCCCGAACCCGTGGCCCGCGTGACGCTGGTGCCGAAGGGCGGCATGCCGATGCGTGTCACGCGGCGGGTTTAATCAGAGGCCTACCCGTCATGCGAGGCCCTTGGCCTTGGCGAGGTCACGAAGCTTGGTCTCGGGCCGAGCGCCGACGTGGGAGATGATCTCGGCCGCGGCGATCGAGCCCAGTCGACCACAGATTTCCGTCGTCTTGCCGTGCGTGTGGCCGAACAAAAAGCCAGCCGCATAAAGATCGCCCGCGCCCGTCGTGTCGACCACGCGAGCAACCGGCTCGACGGGTATGGCGACCACGCCGGTTTTCGAGACCACCACGGAGCCCTTCGACGAGCGCGTGAGTGCGGCGAGTTTCGCGTCCGACCGCACGTGAGCTACCGCATCGTCGAACGATGAGGTTTCGTAGAGCGACAGGATCTCGGTCTCGTTGGCAAACAGAATGTCGACATTCGATTTGATGAAGGCGCGGAAATCGGCGCGATGGCGATCAACGCAAAAGGCGTCCGAGAGCGTCAATGCGACCTCGCGGCCAGCAGCGCGGGCGATGGCGGCGGCACGGCGAAAAGCGCTTTTGCCGGCATCGCTGTCGAACAGATAGCCCTCGAGATAGGTCACTTTTGCCGATGCGATCTTGGTCTCGTCGAGATCGGCTCCGGTGAACTGCGTCGAGATACCGAGCAATGTGTTCATGGTCCGCTCGCCATCTGGCGTGACGAGAATGAGTGACCGTGACGTGCCGGGAACGCCTGCCCCCTTGGCGACGGGCGCGTTATCGAAAGTGACACCGGCCGCCTTGATGTCATGGGCGAAGATGCGGCCGAAGTCGTCGGCGGCGATCTTGCCGATGAACGCCGCTGTGCCACCGAACGATGCGACGCCAACGACCGTGTTGGCCGCCGACCCGCCGGAAATCTCGATGCCTGGACCCATGCCGACATATAATGCTTCGATGCGCGCCTCATCGACCAGGCTCATGCCGCCCTTCGGACAGCCGTGCCGTGTGAGATAGGCGTCGTCGCAGCGGCCGATGATGTCGACGATGGCGTTGCCGAGAGCGACGACGTCGGTGGTGGAAGCGGGCACGATTATTCTCCTGCGGACAGATTTGTGCTGCCCGTCTCATGCGACCGCGCAAGGGTCAAGGATCACGTCCGGTCGCAGTCAGTGCGCTTTGGCACCGCTCTTGAGCAGCTTGAAGGTCAGGCTATCGACGAGGGCTTCGAAACTGGCGTCGATGATATTGGCTGACACTCCAACGGTAAACCAGCGCTCGCCCGATGCCGTGTCGTGACTTTCCACCAGCACGCGTGTGACGGCACCGGTGCCGCCATCCAGAATGCGCACCTTGAAATCGGCGAGTTCGACATGTTTGATGATGTCGGAATACCGGCCGAGATCCTTGCGCAAGGCGTTGTCGAGAGCGTTGACGGGGCCATTGCCGGCCGCGACGTGCCATAATGGTTCTGCGTCGCCGTTGACGTACAGGCGTACCGTCGCCTCCGACATGGTCACTAGTTTGCCGACGGCGTTGTGTCGTTTCTCGACCATGACGCGAAAACTGTCGACGCGGAAGAATTCCGGTACTTCACCGAGCAGACGGCGTGCGAGCAGTTCGAACGATGCATCGGCGCCTTCGTAGGCGTAGCCGCCAGCTTCTCGGGTCTTTACCTCGTCCAGGAGGTCGCCGAGCCGCGGGTCGGCGCGATCCATGGCCACGCCGAGGCGCTCGAGTTCGTAGACGAGGTTCGACTTGCCGGCCTGGTCGGAGACCATGACACGACGACGATTGCCGACGGTGTCGGGTGCCACATGTTCGTAGGTTTCGGGCTCTTTCAGGATCGCTGACGCGTGTATTCCGGCTTTGGTTGCAAACGCGGCGTCACCGACATAGGGCGCCTGCCGGTTCGGCGCGCGATTGAGCAATTCATCGAGCAGCCGGCTGGCTGCGGTGAGTTTGGTCAATTGATTGAGCGACACGCCGATTTCAAAGCGATCGACATAGGCAGCCTTGAGCAGCAGCGTCGGTATCAGCGACGTCAGATTGGCATTGCCGCAGCGTTCGCCGAGACCGTTCAACGTGCCTTGGATCTGGCGCGCCCCGGCGCGGACCGCGGCAAGCGTATTGGCGACGGCATTCTCTGTATCGTTGTGGGTGTGAATGCCGACGTGTGATCCCGGCACGATCGTCACCAGATCGGCAACGATGGCCTCTATTTCGTGCGGCAACGTCCCGCCGTTGGTATCGCACAGCACCACCCAGCGAGCACCACTCTCGTAGGCCGTGCGCGCAACCTGCAGAGCGTAGGCGCGGTTGCTTTTATAGCCGTCGAAAAAATGTTCGCAGTCGATCATGGCCTCGCGCCCAGCAGCCCTCACGGCACGCACACTGTCGGTGATACCTTCGATGTTGTCCTCGTTCGTGATGCCGAGCGCGACCCGCACATGATAGTCCCATGCCTTGGCGACGAGGCACGCCGCGTCGGCTTTGGCCTGCAAGGTGCCTTGCAATCCGGGATCGTTGGCGGCCGAGCGCCCCGTGCGCTTGGTCATGCCGAACGCCACGAAGCGGGCATGCTTCAATCCGCTCGGCTCGGAAAACAGTTCGGTATCGGTCGGATTGGCGCCGGGATAGCCGCCCTCGATATAGTCGATGCCGAGATCGTCCAGGATGCGCGCGATGCGGCGCTTGTCGGCGAGCGAGAAGTCGACACCCGTCGTCTGCGCGCCGTCGCGCAGCGTCGTGTCGAAGAGATATAGGCGGTCGCGGGTCATGGGATATTTCTATGGCGGCTGACGGTGCGCAAGCGGATCATAGGCTGTCCGGCGGCCACGCATCCGTATCATGATCTGGATGTTGCTTCGACACGATGCGCTGCATCCACGCCTGCCGTCGGTCGTGTTCCGCCGGCGGATAGCCGGGTAAGGTCGCGACGGATGCCGTCCACGGCAACGCCGCCTCAGGCGACAACTGAATGACCGGCGCGATCTCGGCCGCCCGATCAAAGCTCGCGATGGCTAAATCGATGCTTGGTTTGCCGTCGACGACATACTCGAATGTCAGCGGTGTGCCGCAGGCGGCGCAGAAGCCTCGACGGATCGCAGTCGAACTCTGGAAGTGCGCCGCAGCCCCACGCGTCCATGTCAGTTCGTTGGCTGTGACCAGCGCGCCGCCGGTGGCACCGAAAGCCTTCTGGCACATGCGGCAATGACAGAACGATGCCCGGCCGAGCGCCGCTGCGCGAAAGCGGATCGCGCCACACTGGCAGCCGCCAGACCACGGACCGTTGCTCATGTCGCATCTCCCTGCGGCGGCCAGGCGTCCGTGTCGTGGTCGGGATGCTGAAACGAAGCGAACTGCTGCAAGCGTTCCGCTGGTACAGCTGCGTCGGTTGGCGATCCAGGGACCGATGCCAGGTCGTCAAACCACGGCATCTTGCCCTCGATGCCATATTGCGC
Source organism: Hyphomicrobiaceae bacterium (assembly GCA_031411355.1). Classification (GTDB taxonomy): domain Bacteria; phylum Pseudomonadota; class Alphaproteobacteria; order Rhizobiales; family Hyphomicrobiaceae; genus JABFRJ01. The sequence continues at coordinate 7,195 of JANOAW010000035.1, forward strand.
CGTAAGCGCGACGCGCATCGGCTCATCCAAGCTGCCGATGGCCAATGAAATGTGTGCTTTGTCCATGTAGCGGAAGGTCAAGTTCGTGCCGCAGTCCGCGCAGAAGCCACGTTCGACGACGGCGGACGAGCGAAAAATTTTCGCTGTCCCTCGCGTC